>DAIRFU010000269.1:0-2935 GCA_036794935.1 Kofleriaceae bacterium
CCGATCCGCGGCCCGATGGGCATGATGGGTCCACCGCAGAAGGCGAAGAACTTCAAGTCGTCGGCCCGCCGCCTGCTCCGCCTGCTCGCGCCGCAGCGCCGGCTGATCCTGCTCGTCATCACGTTCGGTGTCGCCAGCGTGTCGCTGTCCGTTGCCGGCCCGAAGATCCTCGGCCGCGCGACCGACATCATCTTCCGCGGCTTCATGAGCTCGCGGCCAGACCTCAACCCCGAGCTCGCGGCCAAGCTGAATGCGCAGCCCGGTGCGGGCATCGACTTCACGGCGCTCGCCTACGTGCTCGCGCTGGTGATGGCGCTCTATCTCGGCGCGTCGCTGCTCATGTGGTTGCAGGGCTTCATCCTCAACCATGTCGTCCAGCGCACGGTGCGCAAGCTGCGCGCCGACGTCGACGCGAAGCTGATGCGCGTGCCGCTCGCGTACTTCGATCGCCAGCAGCACGGCGAGGTGCTGAGCCGGGTCACGAACGACATCGACAACGTCGCGATGGCATTGCAGCAGACCCTCAGCCAGATCTTGATCTCGATGCTCACGGCGATCGGGATCCTGATCATGCTCGTCGTGATCTCGCCGCTGCTCGCCGTCATCGCGCTCGTCACCGTGCCGATCTCCGTCGCGATCACCGCGAAGATCGGCAAGCGCTCGCAGAAGGGCTTCATCGCGCAGTGGAAGCACGTCGGCGCGCTCAACGGCCAGATCGAGGAGGCGTTCACCGGCCACGCGCTGGTCAAGGTGTTCGGCCGCCGCGCGCAGATCGAGCGCCGGTTCGGCATCAAGAACCAGGAGCTGTTCGACGCCTCGTTCCGCGCCCAGTTCGTGTCGAGCTTGATCATGCCGGCGATCCGGTTCATCGGGAACCTCAACTACGTCGCGATCGCCGTCGTCGGTGGCCTGCGCGTCGCGACGGGTGCGATGCTGCTCGGCAGCGTCCAGGCCTTCATCCAGTACTCGCAGCAGTTCACGCAGAACCTGAGCCAGCTCGCGCAGGTCGCGAACGTGTTGCAGTCCGGCGTCGCGTCGGCCGAGCGCGTGTTCGAGCTACTCGACGAGTCCGACCAGTCGCTCGATCGCAGCGCCGCCGCGCTGGCGACGCCGGTGCGCGGCGAGGTCCGCTTCGAGGACGTCTCGTTCCGCTACAAGCCGGACGCACCGCTCATCGAGCACCTCTCGCTCGTCGCGTCGCCCGGGCAGACCGTCGCGATCGTCGGCCCGACCGGCGCCGGCAAGACCACGCTCGTCAACCTCCTGATGCGGTTCTACGACCTCGACGCCGGCGCGATCCGCATCGACGGCGTCGACATCGCCGAGGTGCCGCGCAGCGACGTCCGCGCACGCTTCGGCATGGTGCTCCAGGACACGTGGCTGTTCGGCGGCACGATCCGCGACAACATCCACTACGGCAACCCGGCCGCGACCGAGGCCGACGTGCTCGCCGCCGCGAAGGCCTCGTACGTCGACCGCTTCGTGCGCGCGCTGCCCGGCGGCTACGACACCGTGATCGACGAGGAGAGCTCGAACCTGTCCACGGGCGAGAAGCAGCTGATCACGATCGCGCGCGCGTTCCTCGCCGACCCCGCGATCCTCATCCTCGACGAGGCGACCTCCTCGGTCGACACCCGCACCGAGCTGCTCGTCCAGCACGCGATGGCGACCCTGCGCGAGCGCCGCACGAGCTTCGTGATCGCGCACCGGCTCTCGACGATCCGCGACGCCGACCTCATCCTCGTGATGGAGCACGGCAGCATCGTCGAGCAGGGCACGCACGAGGAGCTGCTCGCGGCGGGCGGCCACTACCACGCGCTGTATCACGCGCAGTTCGCCGCGCCCGCGGCGGCGTGATGGGCTCTGAACCCATTTCGGGTCAGCGGCGGCGGCGGCGGAGCAGCACCAGCCCGACGAGCAGGAACGGAGCGAGCGTGCCCGGGTTCGTGCTGCCGGTGTCACACGCGCAGCCGGCCTTGTTGCCGACGTCGTCGCCGCCGTCGTCGAGGCCCGGCGGCAGGCACGTGCCGCCCGTGCAGACGTCCTCGCCGGTGCAGAGGTTATCGGCCTCGTCGACCTCGCCGTCGCAGTCGTTGTCGTCGCCGTCGCAGGTCTCGGTCGTCGGCTGCGGGGCATCGCAGCCGGCCCACGTGCCGGCCTGGCAGGTCTCGGTGCCCGCACCGCACGCGGTCGAGCAGCTGCGCGTCAGGTCCTCGTCGACCTCGCCGTCGCAGTCATTGTCCATCCCGTCGCAGACCTCGGCGGACGCCGAGCCGGCGATCTCGTCGAGTGCCGCCTGCAGCTCGGCCTGGTTGTCGACCTGGAAGTAGCAGTTGTTGGTCGCCGCCGGATCCTCGCTCATCGGATCGCAGTTCGGGCGCATGGTCGTGGCCGCGACCGCCATCCGGTTGAGGGCGGCCGCGTCGACCTCGGCGCCGAAGCCGACGACCCAGACGGTGACGCCCATCGCCTGGAGCTCCTCGACCGCGGCGGTGCCGTCGAAGCGCGTCTGCGGGTCGTAGGGCACGCAGTACTGCCAGCCATCCGTGATCAGCACGAGGTGGCGCGGGCCGCTGGCCGACTGCAGGCTCGGCACCGCTGCGGCGGCGGCGAGCGTCTGCGCCATCGGCGTGTAGTTGCCGCCGGTCGGTGGCGGCGTCGTCAGCTCGCCCATGATCGCGGCCTTGTTGTCGAGCGCGGGCGCGACGTCGAGCTGGCCGGGGCCGCACTGGTCGGGCTGCGGGTAGGTCATCAGGCCGAACTCGGCCTTCGCCTGGTACGTGTCGAGGAGCTGGTCGAGCCCGCCGACCGCGATGTTCCACTTGGTCTCGTTCTCGATCAGGCCGGTCTGCATCGAGCTCGACTTGTCGAGCACGACCATGACCCGGGCCGGGGTGCACGAGTCGGCGAGAGCCGGTCGGGCGGTGAGCAGAGC
>DAIRFU010000269.1:3035-9107 GCA_036794935.1 Kofleriaceae bacterium
AGAGCAGCCGAGGACAGCAGGCGAAGCATGATGCCGGCGCCCTAGAGCAACCATGATGCCAGCGCCGCGTGAATGTGGATCGGCCGATCTAGGCCGGTTCAGGGCGGCAAGTCGAGTTGCCATCCGTCGCCAGACCTGGCCGCTCGAGTCGTCGGCCGCGGGTCAGCGCGGCACGAGCTGACCGAGCTGCCACGCCTGGAGATGTAAATGTTTCTGCGCTTCGAGTGTACGAGCTCGCATCTGATGGCCCGCGAAGGCGGAGGCCGTGATCAGCGCGACCGCGTAGAGCGCACCGACGAAGATGGTCGGGCCCTCGAGCGTGCCCGACAGCGCGGGCGCCGCGAACAGCACGCCGGCCGAGCTGACCGACATCGTGGTCGACAGCGCGCCGACCTGCTCGAGCACCAGCGGCGTGGTGACGGCACCGAGCATGAGGGCGGTGATCACGACGGGCGAGCCGAGGATCGAGAACCTGGGCGTCAGCACCATCGCCATGCCGAGCGACGCGGCGACGCCGGGCGCGATCAGGATCGGCGAGAACATGCGCGCGACGAGCACCACGATCACGGTGTTCGCGATCACGATCAGGCCGGGCTTGGGCATCCGCGCGCGAACCGCGTACATCGCGACGACGCCGTCGGCGAGCAGCAGCACGGTCAGCGCGGGCAGGTACGCGCTGCCGGCGGGCGCGATCCAGTAGAGCAGCGGGATGAACAGGAGCGAGCCGAACACCGCCCACACGCCGGCGCGCGCGACGCCCCTCGCATCGCGGACGGCGTCGGCCGTCAGGGCATCGGCGACCTCGCGCGGCGTCTCCCGCGGCGGCTCGAGCATGAGCCGGCCGACCAGCTCGGCCGCACCAGCGAGTGCCGGATCGAGCGCGAGTGCCGCTGCCGCCTCGCGCATCGCGGTGCGCCGGGACTCGTCACCCTCGCTGGCCGCGAACGACGCGCGCGCCCGCTCGAGGTGCTCGCGTGCGAGCGAGCGGCGCATCTCGAGATCGCGGTCACCGTCGAGGTAGCGCTCGATGCGCTCGCCGAGCTCGCGTGCCGTCTGCAGCCGCTGCCCGCGGTCGAACGCGGTCGCCTGGACGCACAGCGCGTCGAGCTCGGGCGCGATCTCGCGATCCGGCGCACGCAGCGACGGCCGCGCATCCGGCGCCGCGAGCGCGTGCTCCATGCCCGCGTTGCCGCGCGGGTGCAGGGGCTCGCCGGCGAGGATCTCGAACAGCAGGCAGCCGAGCGTGTAAACGTCGGCGCGACCGTCGATGTCGGCCTGGCCCCGCACCTGCTCGGGGGCCATGTACCCGGGCGTGCCCACCGCGGTACCGGCACGCGTCGCGTGCTCGCCGCTGCTGCTGCTGCCGATGTCCGCGAAGTCGCCGTCCTCCTCGCCGAGGATCTTCGCGACGCCCCAGTCGAGCACGTAGACCTCGCCGTAGTCGCCGAGCATGATGTTGTCGGGCTTGAGGTCGCGGTGAACGATGCCGCGGACGTGCGCGAGCTCGACGGCGAGACAGACGTCGGCGAACGCGCGGAGCACGCGCTGCAGCGGCCAGCCGGCGCGCTCCTCGAAGATCTTCGCGAGCGGCGTGCCGGTCAGCTTCTTCATCACGAAGTACGGCAGGTTATCGGCGTCGCGGCCGATCTCGTGCACCGGCACGATCGCCGGGTGCTCGAGCCGGCCCTGCACCATCGCCTCGCGCAAGAAGCGGCCGATCGCGCGCTCGCTCGGCGCCGCGGCGCGCATCCGCTTGATCGCGACGTCGCGGGCGAGCTGCAGATCGCGCGCGGCCATCACCTCGCCCATCCCGCCCTTGCCGATGCGGCGGCCGAGCCGGTAGCGGCCACCGACCGTCGCGTCGGCGCTCGGCTCCGGACGATCCGGCCCCGGCAGTTCTTCCCCGGTGATCGCGACCTTGATGGTCGGCTGGTCGACCTTCTCGGAGCTCATGCGATCCACGATACCCGAGGCGGATCGTGCACGCGCGTGCACTCGACGGTGACTACTCGAGTAGCCGCGTCCACGTGCCGCGGCATCGATCGTGCAACGACGATCGAAATCCCGATGCAAACCGCCTCGACTTCGTCTACGTACCCGCTCCGCATGAAGCCGCTCTGCCTGGTCCTGGCTCTTTCATTCGCCGGTTGTGTGGCTGACGAGGCTGCCGGCGCCGATACCGATCTCGCGACCACCGACGCGACGCCGATCGCCGAGGGCGGCAAGACCGACGCGCCGGGCTGGGAAGCAGCGGCGACGCTGCACGCCGGCACGAGCCTCGGCGACTTCGCGGCCGCCGGATCGCGCCGGGTCCACTCGCTGTGGGTCGCCGGCAGCGCGACCGATCCTGCGCCGCTGACGATCGAGGTGCACACCGGTGACGATAGCGATGTTCGCGTCGTCGTGCTCGGGCCGCTCACCGGCGGCACGCGCCCGGTGCTCGCCGCCGCTGGCTATGCCGCGCGCACGCGGAGCGCGGCGGTGTCGGTCGACCTCACCGAGCCGGGCGAGCACCTGGTCGTGGTCGGCTCGTACGGCCTCGAGCACGACACGGCGTACACGCTCACCGCGTCGTGCGCCGGCGCCGCGTGCAGCGACTCGCGCCTCGATGTGCTCGCGACCCCGAAGGATGGCGCGCTCGTCGGAGACGACCAGCGCCTGGTCACGATGTCGCTCGGCGACGTGCTGCTCGACCACGGCAGCGACATCGAGGTCGAGCTGTGGGCGTCGCCGCCGATGCAGAGCTGGAACGCCCAGCTGATCGCGGTCAGCCAGGCATCGGGCTCGCAGGTCAACGCGATCCTGCCGGCGTCGGTCCAGCGCGGCGACGACCTCCGCCTCGTCGTGCGCGAGCCCGGCGGCCGCGTGCTCGACACCGGCGTGGTCACCCGCTTCGCACCCGAGCACACCGCATTCGCGCGGCTCGACAGCATCCTCTACGCGGACATCGCGGGCCTGCAGATCGCGGGCGTGGTCGGCTTCTTCGAGGGTGTCGCCGACCTGCGGCTGCGCTCGGAGACCCGTGACCTCGAGCTCGCGGAGCACACGCTGCACGCCGATCGCCCGGGCCAGCTCGGAAATGGTCTGAACGCGTTCGACGCGACGTTTGCGCCCGACCTGGCCGTGGCGGCGACCGATGGCGAGCTGCTGTCCGTCGGCACCATGAACGGCAACGGCGAGTACCGCCGGCTCGGCTGCTTCGAGTACTGCAACAACCTCTCGGGACTGTCGAGCTGCACGGGCGGGCCGCGGACCTGCCCGCTATAGTCCGCGCGTGACAGTGGCAGTAACTCCGTTCGAGCTGATCGGTGGTGCCGATCGGATCCGCGCGATCGTCGAGCGCTTCTATGACCTCATGACCGAGCGCGAGCCGGCGCTCGCCCAGCTGCACGTGTGCACGCCGGACGGCATGGTCGACCGAGGCTCGCGCGATCGGTTCGCGATGTTTTTGATCGGCTGGCTCGGCGGCCCCGAGGACTACGTGGAGCAGCACGGCCACCCACGGCTGCGCATGCGCCACGCGCGCGTGGCGGTGAACGTCGCGATGCGCGATGCGTGGCTGCGCTGCATGTTCGCGGCGCTCGACGAGCACGGCGTGACCGGCGAGGTGCGCGCGTTCCTCGATGCGCGGTTCACCGACGTCGCGGACTTCATGCGCAACGTCGAGGGCTGACGGCGGGCCACGGACTCGCGCACCTGTGCGAGCCAGCGGTCGGGCACCTCGGACCGCACTTGACCGAACCTATGTTCAGGCACATAGTTGCTTACATGGACAAGATCATCCCGATCAGCGATCTCCAGACCAAGGCGAAGCAGTATGTGGAGCAGGTCAAGGAGACTGATCAGGCGGTGGTGATCACCCAGCGTGGGCGCGCTGCGGCCGTCCTCGTGAGCGTCGACGCTTACGAAGGGTTCATCGCGACACGAGACGAGATGAGCTATCCCGACTGGAAGACGCGGCTTCGCCGCGCACGCCGGGAATCGCGTGAAGGCAAGCACCTGTCGCTCGACGCATACGTCGCGCGCCGGACCCGCCGTTGAAAGTTGTCCTCCTCCCGCAGGCCCAGAAGGACCTCGACGACATCTACGACCCGTTGTACTCGCGAGTAGTTCGGCGGATTCGCAGTCTCGAGCGATTCCCGGAGCTGGGCCCAGCGATGACCGGCCCATTCGGCGGCTATCGAAGTACGGTCGCCGGCCTGCTCCGGATCGTCTACCGGATCGCGACCCGTGCTCGCATCGAGATCGCTTACATCCGCCACTGCAAGCGTGCGCCGCCCGCGTGAACAGTGCTAGCGTGCCGCCGCCGTGAAGCTCTGCGTCGTCGCGCTCGCCTCCCTCGTCGCATGCGTCGACGCCGCGCCCCAGCCGGACGACTCGACGGGCGGAGCCGGCAAGGCAGACGGTTTCGGCGACGAGGACCGCGACGTCATCGCCATGATCACCGCGTGGAACCACGACCTGTCGGCCGGCGACCGCGACGCGAAGTACTGCAAGATGGCCGCATCGCCGTTCGCGTTCTTCCGCGGCACCAACCACCTGTTCTGGGCCGACCTGGCCGGTGACGCGAGGCTGGCGCGCTTCGGCAGCGACGCGACCCGGACCGTCATCCAGGGCGACCTCCACGTGGCGAACCTCGGCGCCTTCGACGATGACCGCGGCACCATCGTCTACGACCTCAACGACTTCGACGAGGCACTCGTCGCCGACTATCAGTACGACGTGTGGCGCACGGCCATCTCCATCGCGCTGGTCGCCCGCGCCGATGGGCTTGGCGAGCGCGATCCGATCGACGTCTTCACCGAGGCGTACCTCGACGCGATGCACGCCTTTCACGGTACCGACGACGAGCTCGACGCGGTCGCCCTCCCCGGGGTCCTCGATGAGTTTCTCGACGACGTCGCCGACCACGAGAGTCGTGCCGAGGCACTGGCCGACTGGACCGTCGTCGATTCCGGCGGCCGGCACTTCGACCTGACCAACCCGGAGCTGGCCGCGGTCGAGCCCGCGCGCGAGACGGAGCTTGTCGCGGCGATGCCCGCGTATGGCGCCACGCTCTCGGGCGGGCTGGCCTTCGAGCCGGCGTACTTCGCGGTCAAGAGCGTGGCCGCGCGCCTCGGCGCCGGCATCGGCTCCGCCGGGCGTCCGCGCTACTACCTGCTCGTCGAGGGACCGAGCACGGCACTCGACGACGATCGCATCCTCGACGTCAAGCTCGAGACGGTGCCGACCGCGTACGGGTTCGTGCCGGCGACCGAGCGCGATGCCTACGACGCCTCCTTCGCGAACCCGGCCGAGCGCGTCGTGCGCGCCGAGAAGGCGCTGCTCGACCACGTCGACGATCACCTCGGCTGGCTGCAGCTCTCCGACGGCGACTATGCGGTCCGCGAGCGCTCGGTCTACAAGAAGGACTATCCGCTCGACGAGATCGGCGACGCCGACGAGCTCGAGGATCTCGCCGGCGCATGGGGCAGCGTGATCGCGGCCGATCACGCGCGCGCCGATCGCGACTTCGATCCCACGCTCGTGCCGGGCTCGGTCGACGCGGCGATCGATGATCTCACGGATCATCATCACGACGACGTCCGCGACCAGGTGCGCGGTCTCGCCCGCGGCTACGCGGACCAGGTCGAGGCGGACTACGCGACGTTCGTCGCCGGCGTCCCGCTGAACTGCCCTTAGGGATCCATCCGCTCGAAGTCGGCCCACACCGGCTTGTGATCCGAGCGGCCGCCCTCGACGATGGCGGCCTGCACGGCGATGAAGTGATCGTCGTGCATGAGGTGGTCGAGCTGGAACCGCAGGGTCACGCTGCCCACCGGCCACTCCCACGTCCGCCGCGTCCCGACGTGCTCGGCGAGTGCGTCGCCGAACCCGTGATCGAGCAAGAACCCGATCGCGCGCCCGTCGCCTTCTTCGTTGAAGTCGCCGACCACCAGCGTCGGCAGCCTCGGATCGAGCGCCGCGGCGTGATGCTCGATCTCGCGCAGCCGGTCGTCGCGCGTCGAGAAGTAGCCAACCACCCAGCTCCCGCCGTCGCTCATCGGCGGCCGCAGATGCACGTTCAGCACC
>DAIRFU010000875.1:0-2521 GCA_036794935.1 Kofleriaceae bacterium
GTCCCTCGGTCGTTTCCCGCACGGCCGGCGCCAGGGCGAAGATTGCGCCGGCGGAGTGACCAAAGAGATAAACGCGACGCGGGTTCACCGGGTATTTGGTTTTCAACTCTTCAACGAGATCGCGCAGGAAGTCTGGTCCATCCTGCGGCCAGCCCCAGCCGCGCACGAACGCCTCCCACGTGCTCGGGACGCGCAGGTCGGCGTCAGCGTCCCCCGCCATACGCCGAGCGTACTGCCGCGACCCGGATCAGGCCGGGGCGAACATGCCGTGGAACGTGATCGGGACCAGGCGATCGAACCAGGCGCGCGCTACCGGGCCGTCGGGGAGCCGGGCCGCGTCGTAGACGGACAGGAACGCGCGGTCCGACGGCCCATCGTGCGAGCGCGCGACGAGATACGAGAGCGAATGCTCGCGGCCCTCGAAGCCCGGCGCGACGGTCGGAGACTCGCACACCCGCGCGAGGCGCCGCCGGCCTCGGCTTCATTCCGCGCTAGCGCCGTCGCCGAGCTCGTCGGCGCGGTAGCCGCGCGACAGCTTGCGATGCGGTTGCTCGAGATAGAAGTAGTGGCAGTGGTCGCGCTCGTTCCACACGACGGCCTCGACGGTCGCCTGCTCGCCCGTCTTGCTGCCAACGAGGACCGTGACCTGCTCGCCCACGGCGAAGCGTGCAATGCGGGACATACTCATGACTCGGAGCCGACGCCTTGCCTCAAGTAGCTCACCGTATCCACCAGGGTGAGCTGGGGATCCCTCGGCGTGAAGCCGAGCTCGTGTTGAGCCTTTGTCGAATCGATCCACCAGTAGTGCTCCGCCATCTCGACGCTGATCCGGTCGACGGGCGGCTCTTTACCACGCCAGCGATAGAGCTCCTCCACGAGCGAGGCGCCCCACTTGTTCACCTTCGGTGGCAGCTTGAGTCGTGGAGGCGTCACGTTCGCCACGCGGCCGAGCCGCGCGAAGAACTCCTTGGTCGTCCAGTTCGGTCCGCCGAGCAGGTAGCGCTGGCCGGCCTTGCCGTTGCCGAGCGCGTTCGCGGTCGCAGCCGCCGCGTCGCGCGCATCGACGAAGTTGATCCCACCATCGGGGATCGTCGGGATCTGGCGCTTGATGAACTTGCGGACGTCGCCGGTCGATGACAGGCGGCGATCGCCGGGTCCCAGGAGCAAGCTCGGGTTGACCGCGACGACCTCGACGCCGAGGCGGTCGCCGTGCTCGAACGCGAGGCGCTCCTGGAAGATCTTCGAGGCGTAGTACGGCCAGCCTGCGACGATCTCCTCGGCATACGGCGCGCTCTCGTCGAGGATCTCCTCGCGCCGGGACACGCCGATCGTGCCCGACGTCGACGCGAGCACCATGCGGCGCACGCCGGCCGCGGCCATCCGATCGAGCACGCGACGGGTGCCATCGACGTGCAGGCGCATCATCCGCTGGTCATCATCGGGATCGCGGGACACCGCACCGGCGAGGTGAAACACCGCCGAGACGCCGTCGAGCGCGCGGTCGAGCTCGTCGCCCGCCAGCACGTCGCCGCGCACGTGCTCGACGCCGATGCCCTCGAGCACCGCGGAGCGGGACCGCGCGAGCCCGCGCACGATGTGGCCTTGATCGACGAGCACGCGGCACAGGTGCTCGCCCAGAAATCCGGTCGCTCCGGTCACGAGCACCGAGGTCTTCACGGTTGTGCCTCCTCTTCGTTGCCCGGCGTGACCGCCCCGCCCTGCGCCTCGAGCCACTCCGCCATCGGCGTCGTGCCGGCGTCCCCCAGCGTCCACGCGGCATCGCGCGGCGCGAGCCGGCGGATCACGCTCTCGACGTGATACGTGATCGCGCGGTACTGGGCCGACCGCGTGCGCTCGCCCCCGAGCTTCACGATCTGCTCGTACGGCAGGTACGGGCCGACGTAGGCCGCGACTCGCTCGCCGCGCCTGGGCAGGTAGCGACCCTTCGGCATCGCCTCGTGCGTGCGGTGCAGGTACATCGGCAGGATGCCGCACTTGTTCTGCATCGCGAGGTAGCCGAGCGACGGCTTGAAGTCCGCCATCACGCCGGTCTCGCTGCGCGTCCCCTCCGGGAAGATCAGCAGGATGTAGCCGTCGCGGATCACCTCGCCGGCGAGCCGCAGCGACTCGCGCAGCGAGCCGTGGCGCTCCATCGGCACGACGTTCGTGAAGTTCTCGAAGTACATCCGGCGGACCGGGTCCTCGAAGAAGTAGTCCTTCGCGCCGAGCGCGACGAGCGCCTCGCCCTGCTCGCCCAGCGCGTACTTCACCAGGCCGGTGTCGAGGTGGCTCGCGTGGTTCGCCGCGACGATGTAGCCGCCGAACGGCGGCACGTTGGTCCCTCCGTAGATGCTGGTGTCGAGCACGCGCTCGTACAGCGCCTTCATCCCGCCGCGCAGCGCGCGCCGCCCGAGCGAGACCAGCGGCCGGGGCACGTCGATGTCGTCGCTGTCGTCCTCGCGCTTGCGGTCGTCGGCTTCCTTCTCGCGGCGGAGGCGGTCGCGGCGAGGCTTCTCGCTCT
>DAIRFU010000270.1:0-9102 GCA_036794935.1 Kofleriaceae bacterium
AGACCGTGCACGAGGGCTGCGACCGCGCCGGCTACTACGAGCAGGGCGACTTCGCGGTCGACTACAACGCACCGCGCTGCCAGGTGAAGATCGGGTGCTGGGGCCCGGTGGTCAACTGCAACGTGCCCAAGCGCGGCTGGATGCACGGCATCGGCGGCTGCCCGAACGTCGGTGGCATCTGCATCGGCTGCACGATGCCCGGGTTTCCCGACAAGTTCATGCCGTTCATGGACCAGCCGCCGGGCGCGGCGGTGTCGAGCAAGCTCGTCAGTGCGTACGGCCGCGTGATCCGCGCGCTGCGCGGGATCACGAATCACACGATGGACGAGGAGCCGAAGTGGCACCACAACGGGCCGGCGCTGACCAGCGGGTACGACCCGCACTACGTGCCCGGTAACGGGCGTCGCAAGGAGCTCGCGCGATGACGATCACGACCGGACCGACCACCACGCAGCAACGCAAGCTCGTCGACATGGCGTGGGATCCGGTGACCCGGATCATCGGCAACCTCGGCATCTACACGAAGATCGACTTCGACAATCGCGAGGTCGCGGAGTGCAGGAGCACGTCGTCGCTGTTCCGCGGCTACAGCGTGTTCATGCGCGGCAAGGATCCGCGCGACGCCGGCTTCATCACGAGCCGCATCTGCGGCATCTGCGGCGACAACCACACGACGTGCTCGGTGTACGCGCAGAACATGGCGTACGGCATCAAGATGCCGCCGCTCGCCGAGTGGATCTACAACCTCGGCGAAGCCGCCGAGTACATGTTCGACCACGCGATCTTCCAGGACAACCTGGTGTTCGTCGACTTCTGCGAGAAGATGGTCAAGGAGACGAACCCGAGCCTGCTCGCGAAGGCCGAGAGCACGCTCGCGCCGAACGCGCACATTCACGGCAAGCGCACGATCGCGGACATCATGCGCGCGTTCAACCCGTTCACCGGCGACTACTACCGCGAGGCGCTCGAGATGAGTCGCCTCACCCGCGAGATGTTCTGCTTGATGGAAGGACGCCACGTCCATCCATCGACCCTGTATCCCGGCGGTACCGGGACGGTCGCGACGCCGCAGGTGTTCACCGACTACCTGTCACGGCTCATCAAGTTCCTCGACTTCGCGAAGAAGGTCGTCCCACTCAACGACGACATCTTCGACTTCTTCCTCGACGCGCTACCCGGCTACGACAAGGTCGGCGATCGGCGCATCCTGCTCGGCTGCTGGGGCTCGTTCCAGGATCCGGACGTGTGCGACTACCGGTACGAGCACATGAACGAGTGGGGCAAGGCGATGTACGTCACCCCGGGGATCGTCGTCGACGGCAAGCTCATCACGACGAACCTCGTCGATATCAACGTCGGCCTGCGTATCTTGCTGGGCAGCTCGTACTACGACGACTGGACGAGTGAGGAGATGTTCGTCGCGAAGGACCCGCTGGGGAACCCGATCGATCGCAGGCACCCGTGGAACCAGACGACGATCCCCAGGCCGCAGAAGCGCGACCTCCAGGGCGGTAACTACAGCTGGGTGATGAGCCCGCGCTGGTACGACCCTCGGTCGGGCGATCACCTCGCGCTCGATACCGGCGGCGGCCCGCTCGCGCGCCTGTGGTCGACCGCGCTGGCCGGTCTCGTCGACACCCCGTTCGTACGCTCGACGGGCCACAGCGTGGTCATCCACCTGCCGAAGACCGCGTCGTTTGGCGAGATGGACCTCGAGTGGCGGATCCCGCAGCGGTCCAACACGATCGAACGCGACCGCGCGCGTGCGTACTTCATCGCGTATGCCGGGGCGATGGCGCTGTACTTCATCGACAAGGCGCTCGAGCGCGTGCACTCCGGCGACGTCAAGGTCTTTCAGGAGTTCAAGGTGCCCGACGAGGCGATCGGCTGCGGGTTCCACGAGGCCGTGCGCGGCGTGCTCTCGCATCACCTCGTGATCCGCGACGGCAAGATCGCGAACTATCACCCGTACCCCCCGACGCCGTGGAACGCGAGCCCGCGCGACAGCTACGGCACGCCGGGACCGTACGAGGACGCGGTGCAAGGCCTCCCTCTGTTCGAGGAGAACGGGCCCGATACCTTCAAGGGCATCGACATCATGCGCACGGTGCGCAGCTTCGATCCGTGCCTGCCGTGCGGCGTGCACATGTACCTGGGTAACGGCCGCGTGCTCGAGCAGCGGCACGCGCCGATGTTCGGCGCGGGAGGTAGCGATGAGGACAAGTAACCAGACGAAGGTGATCGCGAACATCGTCGTCGGCAAGCCCGACGTCGATCCGGCCCTGCCGAGTCACGTCGCCGGCGTGTTCCAGGGCAACCACCCGCACCCGACGCAGCGCCCCAAGGGCATCAAGGAGACGTCGGCCACGCGCGCCGAGGGCACGGCGCGCCGGTCGACGGGGATCCGCCCCAAGCAGCACGACGTGATCGATCCGCGCATGCCCAGCATCTCGCCCGCCTGAAGGAGCCCTCGTGAAGACACGCCTGCTCGCGTTCACCGCGCTCGCGCTCGGCCTCGTACCGGCTGTGGCCTTCGCCCACCCCGGCCATGGCCACACCGATCCGAGCACCTGGCGGCACTACCTGACCGAGCCGCTGCACGTGGCCGTGCTCGCCGTCGCCGCCGCCGCCGTGCTGGTGACCTGGCTCGCGTACCGGCGACTGGCTCAGCAGCGCAGCCAGAACTGCTCGCCCATCCCGAACCAGCCGTCCACCTCGAACGGCTCGATGCCGTCGGGTGCGAGCCGGCCGGTGAAGCGGCCGAACGGGCCGCGGTAACGGCTCTCGATCACGAGCGCGTTGATCCGCACGTCACCGGGCACCGTCGGCGTGAAGTCGAGCGCGACCCGGCCCTCGCGATCGCGCATGTGCCAGCGCTCGCCCGGCGTGCCGGCACCCTCACGCTCGAACGTCACCGCCGGCAAGCGCACGCAGCGGTCGTCCAGCCACGCGCAGTTCTCGTTGAAGCGGTCGGGCTCGCGACACTGGTTGCGGGTCAGGTTGAACCCGCGCGCGTGGCCGTCCGGGCCACGCCGGGCGCTCGTCACCCAGTCCCAGCGCATCACGTACGGGTAGTAGCCCTTGTGATCGTCGAGCAGCGCGAGCGCATCCGCCGTGGTCAGCCGGTGCCGCTCGTCGCCGACGTCGAGCTCGCCCTCGATCGGGAACATGCCCTTGTGCGAGTACATGCCGACGTCGCCCGCGAACGGCAGGCTCACCACCTGCGACGCGCCGCGGTCGGTGTGCACCACGAGCGCCCCGGCGATGTGCGGGCAGCTGCGGGTTGCCGCGAGCTCGATCTCGACCTCGATGCGGCCGGCGGAGAACCGGTTCGTGAAGCGCAGCGCGGAGCGGCGGTCGCGGTAGCCGGTGACCGAATCGAGCAGCTGGTCGGCGACGCGGAACGCGCCGGGCCGGAGCTGGCGCTCGTGGACGTGCTTGGTCGCGCTCGCGTGGTCGTAGACCTTGACCTGGAGCAGCTGGAGCAGCTTGGCATCGAACAGTGCCAGGTTGACGAACACCGACGGCGCCGCGATCTGCAGCGCCTGCCACTCCTTGAGCCGCCACCGCCGCAGCATGCGCGGCAGCCGGTGGTAGCTCGCATCGACCAGGTTCGCCCGCCCCGGCGGGCCGTCGAAGTGGCCGAGCTGCTGGCGGCCGTCGGCGACGAGCGAGGAGGGCGGAGCCTGGAAGCCCGGAGCGGGTTGCACGCCCATCGATACCAGACCTCGCTCGCGCGCGCAGGTCTCGCGCGGCACGACTCGATCGCGTCAGAACTGGCCGGCGACCGCGAGCCCGTTGCCGGTGGGCACGAGCGCCGCATCGAACGGCAGTGACCCGGTGAGGCGCGGGATCGCGAGGCCGCTCGCGATGCCGAACGCGGTGCCGGCGAGGACGTCGGTCGCGTAGTGCTTGTCGGCGGCGATGCGCAGGTAGGCGGTGGTGGCGGCGAGCGTGAGGCCCGAGCCCCACACCAGCGGCGCGAGCTTGTAGCCACGCTGCATCGCGACGACGCTCGTGCTGACCGCGATCGAGAACGTCAGGGTGCTGTGGCCGGAGAAGAACGACAGGTTGTCGTCCGCATCGGCCTCGCGCGGCCCCGTCGCGAAGTGCACGAACGGGCGCTGGCGGCCGACCGAGAACTTGACGGCCTGCACGACGAGCTGGCTGTACGCGACGGTCTCGAGCATCGGGATCAGATCGTCGACGACGCGGGTCCAGCGATCGTCGTCGCGGCCCGAGGACGCGATCAGCAGCAGGCCGGCACCGACGAGCGGCGACGCGACGTAGCCGGTCAGGTTACTCAGCGATTTCGCGAGCCCGGTGTCGTGCCACACGAGCGCGTCGCGCACGGAGCTGTCGACGCTGTTGACGCTGCACCACCTGCAGATGTCCGGGGCGAGCGGATCCTTCAGCACGGTCTCCGAGGTCGCGAACACCAGCCCGGCGGCGCCCGCGGCGAGCAGGCGCTTCGTGCGCTGGCGATCCGCGCGCGTCTCCGCCGCCGCGGTCGACGACAGCGTCACGACCGTGACCAGGACGAGCAGCCGCCTCACGCGGCGAGGATCGCACGGCGAGACGCCGCGTGCCAAACGGCAGTAGCATCATGGGATGCCGGCGCGATTCGGCGCGTATACGATCCACGAGCCTCTCGGCGCCGGCGGCATGGCATCGGTGCACCTTGCCGACTGGCGCCCGGCCGGTGGGCCCGCGCGGCGGGTCGCGCTCAAGCGGCTGTTCCCGCACATCGCGGAGAACCCCGACCTGGTCGCGATGTTCATCGACGAGGCGCGGCTCGCGCGCTACCTGAGCCACCCGAACATCGCGCAGGTCTACGAATGCGGCCGGATCTCCGGCACGTACTTCATCGCGTTCGAGTTCGTGCAGGGCCCCACCGTCCAGCAGCTCGCGCAGCAGTGCGACGCGCACGTCGGCTACATCCCGATCCCGATCGTGCTCGAGCTCGGCATCCAGCTCTGCGACGCGCTCCATCACGCTCACAACCTGTGCGACGAGGACGGGCTGCCGCTCGGCATCGTCCACCGCGACGTGTCGCCCCAGAACCTGATCGTGTCGACGGCCGGGTTCCTCAAGCTGATCGACTTCGGGCTCGCCAAGGCGAAGCGATCGTCGGTCGAGAGTCAGTCCGGCATCATCAAGGGCAAGCTGCACTACGTCGCGCCGGAGTACATCGAGGGCACGCTCGACGTCCGCTGCGATCTGTGGGCGGTCGGCGTGCTGCTGCACGAGCTGCTCACCGGCCGCCGCCTGTTCGACGCGCCCGACGACTTCACGATGGTCGAGCGCGTGCGCAACATGGCGATCCCGCCGGCGTCGCGGTTCCGCGCCGAGGTGATGTCGCCGCTCGACGATCTCCTGTTCACCGCGCTCGAGCGCGACCCGGCCCGGCGCTGGCAAAATGCCGCCAGCCTGCGCGCCGCGCTCGTCGCCCACGCGCGCGAGTACCCGCCGCTGACCCGGTCGCAGCTCGTCACGTGGGTCGAGTGGGCGTTCGCGCAGACCCACAAGGCGCGGCAGGACAGCGGCCTCTCGGCGCTCCACGAGATCATCGAGAGCCGTCAGATCGAGGCGGTCGGCGAGCTCGAGGATGCGGCGAGCGCGCTCGTGCGCCTGCCCGCGACGTCGGCGGCCGTGCTGGAGCGCCGCCGCGAGAGCCTCGCGGCCATGCCGGTCGGCGAGGCGATGCTGCGCCGCCACGGCGCCGGGCGCACGTGGCCGTGGATCGTGCTCGTCGTGCTCGCGGCCGGGCTCGTCACGCTCGCGGTGCTCGCGCAGCTCGGCGTCATCGCCAAGCCGCACCTCTAGCGAGCCGGCGGTCAGGGGCCGACGTGGGACGTCGTGCCGGCCAGCGTGCTCTCGAGCCACTGCGCGACGGTCGTGTCGCCGCTCTTCGCGGTGTAGAAGCCGCCCGAGCGCAGGATCGTGTGGCTGCTGCCGGTGATGAAGTACGTGCCGAACGACGGATCGCCGGTCATCGCCTTCGCGCGCAGCTCGTCGAGGCCCGACTCGTAGACCGCGGCCGTGACGGCGGTCGGGATGTCCTCGCAGACGTTGTAGCCGCCGCCCCAGCCGTAGCCGGCGAACGCGCGGATCGTCTGATCGGCGGTGCTCGAGAACAGGCCGCCGTGGAGATCGGGGAACTCGCGCCACATGTGATCGAGCGTGTCCGCGATGAAGCTGTCCGGATCGCTGCAGTCATCGCCGCACTCGTCGAGGATCGTCTTGTCGAGGCCCCACGTCGTGCGCCACAGCGTCTGCAGGCATGGCGGGAACACGTCGGCCGACATCGGGGGGCCCGAGTCATCGATCAGCACGACCGGGGTGGAGCCGAACGCGCGCTGCGTCTGCGCGTAGTTGACCGCCGCGCCGAACCCGCCGGCGCTCGAGCCGCCGAGCAGGACCTGATCGACCGGGAAGCTCGGCACCCAGCGCTCGAGGAATGCGGTGTGGTTCGAGTAGCCATAGAAGTGGCGCGTCTTGCCGGCGAGCATCGTCTCGGCCTCGCCCGAGTAGACGTCGCCGGAGCAGTACGGCACGTAGACCCACGTCCAGTCGTGGACCGGGTTCGCCTCGTTCGTGCGATCGAAGATGCCGCCGGCGGGCGGCTGGTCCGGACCGGGGGTGAACAGGCTCTCGCAGAACGAGTTGAAGCAGGCTCCGCCGCCCTCGAGATAGACGAACAGCTTCGTCGACGCGGGATTGAAGTTCACGCTGAAACCCGCGGGAGAGCCGTCGAGGCACTTCGTGCCCGGGATCTCGAAGTACTGCCAGGTCATCGCCGGTGGCTGGATCGTCTCGACCGCGGTGCAATCGGGGCGGCAACCGTCGAAACGATTGTCGTTGCCGTCGTCACACTGCTCGCCGGGATCCGGTGTGGCGTTGCCGCAGCTCGCGGGAACGTCGTCGTCGTCGCCGTTATCAGAGCTTGCCGAGCACGCGGCCATCGCCGTCGTCGCGAGCACGATGCAGAACACGCTACGCATGAGGACCTCCCGCGCGTACACTGCCGCCGCCGTGCGCGGCCGTCTTGACCCCGCGGTACCCGTGATTGACCCGAGGTCCCGCTCTGTATGGACGGTGTGCTCACCTACAGCACGAGTTTCTGCCGGATCCTGACCGACTATCTCGTCGCGCACGAGCACCCGCGCGAGCGCGTGCTGGCGGCGCTCGGTGTCGACGAGCAGGCGCTCGCGGACCGCGACGGCCGGATCCCGCGGCGGGCCTGGCTGGACGCCTTCGCGGTCGCCGTCGACGTCACGGGCGATCCGGACCTCGGGCTGCGCGTCGGCGAGAGCATCCGGCCCGCGCACCTCGGCGCGCTCGGCTACGTGCTCATGAGCTGCGAGTCGATGCGTCAGGCGGCGGAGCTCGATCAGCGCTGGCACTCGCTGATCGCGGACGGCGAGCGCCTCGAGTACGCGCGCGACGGCGAGCTGAGCAAGCGCATCCTGTTCTTGCCGGACACGGAGCCGCCGCCACCGGCGTGCGCGGCCGCGTGTGCCGCGGCGGCGAGTGTCGGGTTCGTGCGCTGGCTCGCCGGTGCCGACGATGGCCTGCGCCGTGTCGCGCTGCCGTACCCCGAGCCGCGATCGCGTGACGCGCACGATCAGGTGTTTCGCTGCGAGCTCGTGTTCGACGCGCCGCAGATCACGATCTGGCGAGATCCGGCGGTGCTGCGCAAGCCGCTCGCGCAGGCCGATCCCGGGCTCCGCACGCGCATGGAGGAGCGTGCCGCGCGACTCGCCGCCGAGCGCAGCGCCCCCGACGAGCTCGTCACCCGCGTGCGCGACGTCGTCGCCCGGGCCAGCCGCGACGCGTTGCCCGATCTCGAGGCCGCCGCGGCGTCGCTCGACATGTCCCCGCGCGCGTTGAAACGTCGACTCGCGGCACGCGGCACGAGCTACACCCGGATCGTCGACGACACGCGCCGCCAGCTCGCGCTCGGCTACATCGCCGACGCGACCTTGACCCTGGTCGACGTCGCGTACCTGTGTGGCTTCTCCGAGCAGAGCGCGTTCACGCGCGCGTTCAAGCGCTGGACCGGCCTCACTCCCGGGGAGTACCGCCGATCCTGAGGGTGGGCGGCCGCAACCCTCGGTAGAAGAGAGTGAAGTCGTGCCCGCCCCCTTGTCGGATCGGGGTCGGCTCGTTCGTCGTAGGGACAGGAGACCCACATGACCCAGACCATCAAGCACAAGATCGTCCCCAGCCTCTGGTACGCGAAGGACGTCGAGCAGGCCGCCCGGTTCTACGCGAGCATCTTCCCGGATTCGTCCGTCGATTCGGTCGAGACGCTGCATGCGGACTCGCCGAGCGGCCCGGCCGGCTCGGTCGTGATCGTGCAGCTCACGCTGTTCGGCCAGCCGTTCTCCGCGATGCAGGCCGGCCCGCACCACGACTTCAACGACGCGATCTCCTTCACGATCAACTGCGAGGATCAGGCCGAGGTCGATCGGTACTGGAATGCGATCGTCGAGAACGGCGGCAAGCCGGCTGCCTGTGGCTGGATCATCGACCGGTACGGCCTGCGCTGGCAGATCGTCCCGGCCGCACTCGGGCGGCTGCTCGGCGGTCCCGACACGGCGGGCGCCAAGCGGGCCGCCGAGGAGATGCTCAGGCAGGTGAAGCTCGACGTCGCGAAGCTGCAGGCGGCGTACGACGGCCGTTGATCGATGACGCGTCGCGACCGCGACATCGATGTCCGGTTTGGCGATGCGGCCTTCGAACCGGCGCTCGGCGCCACGACGATCGGTCCGCGATCTTGCGGGGATACACCGGCACACCGGCTGCTATCAGGGACGGCATGCGCATCGCCGTCTCCGTCCTCGCCGCCGCTGCTGCCCTCGTGCTCACCGCCTCGGTCGCCGCCGCCCAGGCCCCCGGGCAGACGATCTCGTGGCAGCCGGCACCGGCGCCCGGGGCCAGCGGCGGGGTGCCGGAGCGGGTCACCGTCAGCTATCGCAGCCAGGTCATCGCGGCGGACGTGGCCTCGCTCGGGCTCGCGGTGCTCGGACCGGTGGTCGCGCCCGAGGCTCCGACGCTCTCGGCGATCGGCGTCACCGGCTACTTCGTCGCCGCGCC
>DAIRFU010000876.1:0-2516 GCA_036794935.1 Kofleriaceae bacterium
CCGTCGAGATCAGCGTCTCGCTGTCGCCCGTCTTCGCCAGCGTCGCCTTCGTCGAGACGAGCGCGAGGCCGCCGGCCAGATCGGTGTTCGTCGCGAGCAGGTCATGGGCGCGTGCGCCGATGCCGCGCGCGTAACGACCGTACCCCCACTGGATCGTGTTGCGGTCGGTGTGCTTCGGCTCGAACGCGTCGAGGCGAGTCGCCGAGGTGTGCCCCTGGCCGATCGCCACCGCGAGCGTGTCGGGACGAATGCCGAGATAGAGATACGCGGGCGCGCGCACCTTGCCGTTCTGCGTCGTCACCTCGACGATGTCGCCGCGGTCGATGCCGAGCTTCACCGCCGTCTCCGGATGGATCTCGACCCACGAGCTCCAGAGCACCTTCGACACCGGATCAGGAAGCTCCTGCAACCACGGCTTGTTCGCGCCGCGCCCGTCACCGAGCACGGGCGAGAGGTACGTGACGAGGTAGAACTCGTTGCCGGACACGGCGAGGGCAGGCGCCGGTTGCGCCGAAGTGATCGGAGCGGACGCCGGAGCCGTGCGCGGCGCGATGCTTCCCGCACCGATTCCTTTCTCGAGCGCGGCAGTGAACGCCGTGGCGCCGCCGGCGAAGCGCGAGATCAGAAAGCTCCGGTAGTCGGCCTGCGGATACCGCGCGGCGTTCGCCGGATCCTTGCGGGCCACGTCCGCCAGGACCTCAGCCGCCGCGCGTGTGCCGGCGAAGACCGGATCCATCGCGGGCTGTTGCAGCGAGATCACGTTTTCCTCTGCCGGCGCATCGCCCCACGACTCGAGCGGATGCAGATCGGGGAGAATCAGATCGCACAGCTCGGTGGTCTCGTCCGGGTACATCGAGAAGCTGACCTTGAACGGCACCTTCGCGATCGCCTCGGCGAACCGCGCCGCGGAGGGAAGCGAGTACGCCGCATTGACGCCGCGCACGAAGGCGATCGGCACCGCGCCCGAGCGCATCTGCTCGACCGCCGCCAAAACGTCGGCGACGCGCGCCGCACCATCGAACGCCGTGCTCCCCTCGGCCGGACGGATCGTCGTGCCGACGGCACCGGATGACTGATTGATCGTGACGACCGCCTGCGCGAGCGCGAGCGCGTCGGGACCGCGTGCGCCCGCGAGCACGAGCGCGGGCTTCGTCGCGGCGAGCTCCTGCTGCAGGCGAGAAAGCGTCGCTTCCGCGACGCCACTGGCGCTCGCCGCGTCGGCGAGCGAGCCGCGACCGGCGAGCGCGTTGGCGATCGCGAGCTCCGAGCCGGGCTTGCAGGCGATCCACTGATCGGCGTTCAAGCCAGTGAGCGATCTCCGCGGCCCGACGTACACGAAGCGCGGCGCACCCTCGATCTTCGCACGCGCATCGGCGAAGTCGAGCTGCTGCGGCACCGACATCCCCCAGCCGTCGAGAAAATCCGCGCCGAACGAGACGATGAGCTTCGCGTCCTGGAACGACAGCCGGGGCCACGAGACACCGTACGCGGCGCGATTCGCCTCGATCACGGCGCTGTCGGCCTCGAAGTCGACGCTGAGATGCGGCCGCATCCCGAACCCGGCGAGCCACGCATCGAGATACGCGGGGAAGCTCCCCGTTTCATGCTGGTTGAGGAACACCGCGTTGGCGGCACCGCCGCGGCTGCGCGCTTCGCCGAGCTTCTGGCTCAACAGCGTGTGGGCGCGATCCCAATCGATTGCCTTCCACGCGCCGCCTTCCTTCACCATCGGACCGCGCAACCGATCCGGGTTGTACAAACCCTGCAGCGCCGACTGACCGCGCGCGCACAGCGCGCCACGATTCAGCGGATGCGCCGGATTGCCCTCGAGCTTCGTGATGCGCCCGTCGCGCGTCTCGGCGATGAGACCACAGCCGGCAGCGCACTCGCGACAGGTCGTCGCGTAGTAGGTCGAGACACCGGCGACCGTCTCGTCGGGATGCACGAGGTACGGCACGAGGTTGCCGACCTTCTCGGAGCTGCAGCCCACCGTCGCGACGGCGGCGCCGGATGCTCCCAGCACCTTCAGGAAGTCGCGGCGCTTGACGCCCGGCGACCCCGCGTGGTTGCTCATTCGATCAGATCCTCGAGCGGACTAGTAGTGACAGGAGGCGCAATCGTAGCGCGCGCGCCGACGTTCGACCGACGGGGTGTTCGCAGTGTTCGACGCGACGGTGGCCGAGGGTGCGGGCGCGCGCGCCGAGTCGGGGACGACGACCATGCCGGGCGACGAGAGCGAGATGCCGGCGCGAGTGCCCTCCGTCCCGTACGGCAGGCCACCGGAATAGCCGGCCGGCGGAACGTTGTCGTACCCGGCGGCCCTCTGGCCCTCCTTCGGATCGTAGCCGTTCACGTGGCAGTTGATGCACCAGCCCATGTTCAGCGACGCGTACTGATAGACCTGCGCCATCTTCTGGACCTGGCCATGGCAAGTCTGGCAGGTCACACCCGCGTTGACGTGTCGCACGTGCGGAAAGTGCACGTACTCGGGCACCTTATGGATGCGGACCCACGGA
>DAIRFU010000877.1:0-2515 GCA_036794935.1 Kofleriaceae bacterium
CGGCACGGAGCCCGGATCGATGCGCGCGAGCATTCCGGTCAGCCGCTCGATCAGCTCGGTGTACGTCGGCCGCTCGCCCGGCTTCTTCGCCATCATCTGCTTCGTCAGCGCGGCGAGCTCGCGGTCGACCGAGCGGTTCGTCTGCGCCGCGTCGGGTGGCGGGTTGCGCAGGTGGCGCGCGACGACCTTCAGGTACTTGTCCTCGGCCGGCTTGCCGGTGCGAAACGGCGGGATCCCGGTGAGCAGGAAGTACAGCGTGCCGCCGAGCGCGTAGATGTCGACGCGCTCGTCGATCGTCTCGCCGCGCGCCTGCTCGGGCGCGATGTAATCGGGCGTGCCGACCACGACGCCCATCGCGGTCAGCGCCGGCTCGCTGCCCGGATCGACCGGCTTGGCGAGCCCGAAGTCCGTCACCTTGACCTCGCCGCTCGAGAGCCGGACCAGGTTCGACGGCTTGACGTCGCGGTGGATGAGGCCCGCCTTCGCGGCGGCGGCGAGCCCCTGTGCGGCGTCGAGCACCGCGTGCGCGGCCTCCGCCGACGACAGCGCTCCCTGCTTCTCGACGATCGAGCCGAGGTCGGTGCCGTCGAGCAGCTCCATCGCGATGTACGGCCGATCGTCGAAGCTGCCGGTCGCGAACACCTGGACGACGTTGGGGTGGCTGATCGCGGCGACCGCACGGCCCTCGCGCACGAAGCGCTGGCGCAGCTCGGGGCTGTCGCGGTGCTTCTCGGACAGGATCTTGATCGCGACCTTGCGGTTCAGGCCGGTGTCGACGCCCTTGAACACCTCGCCCATCGAGCCCGCGCCCAGCTGGCCCTCGACGCTATAGGCACCAAGGAGAGTCCCCGGCTGCGGGTTCGGCACGCCGTCATCATATCGCGGGTTTGCCCGGCGCTGGCAACCACAGGAGCCACCACGCGCACGCCTCGTTCAGTGATCGCCAGACAGGACGGGCAACATCTCGTCGGACGTTAGTTCCCTCGCAAGCGACAACCTCCGATCGTGTGCGGAACCGACGGAGATCAGATGTCCAGACAACTTGTCATCGCAGCACTCACGACCACCCTCGCATTCGCGTGCACCGATCGCCTCAGCTCGACGGTGAACCCGATCAGCGAGGACGACTGCACCCTCACCCAGGGCTACTGGAAGAACCATGCCGGCGCCTGGCCGGTCACCTCGCTCGAGCTCGGCAGCGTCACGTACAGCCAGGCCGAGGCGCTCGCGGTCTTCGACCAGCCGGTCAGCGGCAATGGCCTGGTCTCGCTCGCGCACCAGCTGCTCGCGGCGAAGCTCAACGTCGCATCGGGCTCGACGAACACGGTCGCGGCCGAGATCGCGCAGGCCGACGCGCTGATCGGAAGCCTCGTGGTCCCACCGGTCGGCGGCGACGCGCTGGCGACGACGGCCACCGCCGCGCTCGCGCAGGCGCTCGACGACTACAACACCGGCGCGACCGGCCCCGGGCACTGCGATGGCGTCGGCAGGCCCGAGTGCTCGTGCGGCGACGGCGTGATCCACGCCCCCGAGCAGTGCGACGACGGCAACACCGACGACGGCGATGGCTGCTCGTCGATCTGCCGGATCGAAGGCCTGCTGTAGCCCGCACGAGCCTGCGACAGCGTCACGGCTGCGACGGTCCCAGGGACGCGAGCCGCGCTCGCAAGCGCGCGTGATCGCACGGGTGCGTGATGGCGCGCCGCATGAAGTAGCGCCTGCGCGATGAGCGAAGCGTTCGGCCGCTGGCCGATGTTCTTCGCGATCGACGCCCTACGCTATGCGATTCCGGCGTCGATCGCGTTCGCAGTGTTCTGGATGTGGAAGTGGGACGCGCTCGCGCCGCGCCGGATCCAGCGCCGGCGGCCGAGCCGCCACGCGTTCCGTCGCGAGATCCGCTACTCGTGCGCGACCGCGGCGATCTTCGCGACGGTCGGGGTCGTCACCTATCACCTCGCGCACGCCGGCGTCCTCCACATCTATCCCCGGATCGACGACCGCGGCTGGCTCTACTGGGCGGCGAGCATCGGGCTCGCGATCGTGCTGCACGACGCGTACTTCTACTGGACCCATCGCGCGATGCACCATCGCTGGTTGTTCGCACGGGTCCACCGGATTCATCACCTGTCGACGAGCCCCTCGCCGTGGGCCGCGTACGCGTTCGCGCCCGCCGAAGCGGTCATCGAGGCCCTGGTGCTGCCGCTGATCCTGCTCGTCGTGCCGATGCACGAGACCGCGATGTTCGGGTTCCTCGTCTACATGATCATCATGAACGTGATCGGCCACCTCGGCATCGAGCTGTACCCGCGCTGGTTCACGGCGAGCCGGTGGACGCGGTGGTACTCGACATCGACCCACCACAACCTCCATCACCGCGACTTTCGCGGCAACTACGGCCTCTACTTCACGTGGTGGGATCGCGCGATGGGCACGCAGCACGCGGACTATCCCGCGACGTTCGATGCTGTGGCCGCGATCATGGCTCAGGGCGGCGGGCGCATCGCCGCCACCTGGC
>DAIRFU010000878.1:0-2515 GCA_036794935.1 Kofleriaceae bacterium
GCCGCTGCCCAAGATGACGGCCTACGACATCCTGCTCGGGATCAACTCGCACCTCCCCGCGAAGGACAAGATCACGCTCGATATCGACCGGCTCGACATCGACGACCAGAAGGTCGACCTGAGCGGTACCGCGAAGACCGGCGAGGAGATCGATCTACTCGTCAGCGAGCTCAAGAAGGTCCCCTGCTTCAAGGAGATCCAGCGCGGCTCGACGGAGACGGGCGAGGGCGGCGTCAAGAAGTTCAAGCTCACCATTCCGCAGATGTGCATGTGAGGCAGTCATGAGCGAGATAACCGACAAGGCACGCGACTTCTGGGACGGCATCTCGCCGCGCGAGCGGCGGCTCGTGTTGATCGCCGCGATCGCGGTGCCGATCACGCTGGCGATCTGGCTCGGGCTGTCGATCCGCGACGGCCTGGTCGACATGGGCCACCGCAACGATCAGGCGCGCAAGGCGCTCACCGTGCTCGCCGACCTGCGGGCGCGGGGCGAGACCCATCACAAGGTCGACGACGCGGTCGCGATGATGGGCACCGAGCCGCTGAGCCTCGCGACGTACCTCGACAACGCGGCGAAGAAGGCGCAGTTCACGCTCAAGTCGACGACGCCGCACCCACCGGTCTCGCGCAACGGCTTCGTGACGAACTCCGTGTCGTGCTCGCTCGACGACCTCTCGATCGAGCAGATCAAGACGTTCCTCATGGAGGTCGAGATGGGTAGCAAGGTCGTGGCGGTCACCCACCTCGACCTGCGCCGCGACTTCCGCGACAAGGAGAAGCTCGACGTCGCGATCGAGGTGTCGACCTACTCCAAGGAAGCGCCGGCCGACGCCGGCAAGAGCGCGGACGGCTCCGCGCAGACGGGGAGCTGACGGTGGCGATCAACCTGCCCAAGGTGCCGATCAACCTCGGCCCGCGCATGCGCCGGGTGTTGCGCTACATCGGGTTCGCCGTATTCGCGCTCGTCGTGTTCACGTTCGCGCTGCAGATGACGTTCCCGTACGGCCGCGTCAAGGACAAGATCATCGAGGCCATGGCGTCGAAGTACGACGTCACGATCGGCAGTGTCGAGCGCGGCTGGATGCCTGGCCGGGTCTACTTCCACGCATTCTCGATCCGCAGCCGGCCGGCGAAGCCAGGCGATGTCGTCGATCAGGCGTACATCGACAAGCTCGAGGTCGACGTCGGTATCCTGTCGCTCCTCGGCGGCACGATCTCGGTCGACTTCGACGCGACGCTCGGCGACCGCAAGCTCGGCTACGGCAACCTCAGCGGCAGCATCGCGATCGAGAAGTTCGGCCGCGGCACGATCACGGCAAGCATCGATGGCGATAGCCTGCCGAGCGACGCGATGCCGATGCGCGCGCTGCTCGGGCTGCCGATGTCGGGCAAGCTCGAGCTCGACGTCGATGCCCGGCTGCCCGTCGAGACGAGCAAGCTCGGCAAGCGCGCGATCAACTGGCAGAAGGCGAGCGCCAGCTTGTCACTCGCCTGTCCCTCGGGCTGCACGTTCGGCGACGGCAAGACCAAGCTCAAGCCGCTGGTCAAGAACACGCGCAATCAGGCCATGGTCGGCGACGGGATCGACTTCGGCCAGGTCAGGATGGACACCCTCGTCGCGAAGGTGACGATGAAGAAGGGCAGGCTGAACGTCGACCGGTTCGATACGACCTCGAAGGACGGCATCCTCAAGATCGATTACTCGATGACGCTCGACAAGGAGTTCGGCAACTCGATGGTCGCCGGCTGCCTGCGCTTCAAGGGCTCCGACGAGCTGCTGCGTCGCGAACCGAAGACGCATGCCGCGCTCTCGACGACGGGTGCCGAGCTGCGCAGCGACGGGCTGTTCCACATCCGGCTCACCGGCGAGTTCGACCACATGCGGCGCCTCAACCAGGAGTGCGGGCCGTCGACGAAGACGAACAACGACGAGGACCAGAGCAAGCACCGGCCGACGCTGACCGTCCATCCCGACACCCCCAAGCCGACCGGGCAGGTCGCCAGGCCCACGCCGCCGGCCCCCACGCCGCCGCCGCCCACGACCCCGACGGCGCGCGACGCGGGTCCCGCGAGCGGGGCCGCGACGACCGCGCCGGCACCCGGTATGCCGGGGAGCGCCGGCGAGCTGCGCGGCGATCACCAGGCCGGCTCGGCCGGTTCGGATTTCGAGCCTGCGGACGGTGAGGAGCAGATGGAGCCGCCGCCGCCCGGCGCCGCCACGCCCGCCGATCCGCCGCCCGAGGAGTAGGCGACTACGGACCGAGTCCGACCCACTCGGCGCCGTCGACGCTGATCTCCTTTTTCCAGATCGGCACGCGATCCTTGAGCCGGTCGATCATCGCGCGGCACGCGGTGAACGCCTCGGCGCGGTGGGGCGCCGCCGCCGCGATCACGACCGCGACGTCGCCGATCGCGAGATGGCCGACGCGGTGCTCGACGGCGACCCGCGTGCCCGCGATCTCGGCCTCGATCTCGTCGCACAGCTGGGTCATCACCTTGACCGCCATCGGCGCAT
>DAIRFU010000271.1:0-9074 GCA_036794935.1 Kofleriaceae bacterium
ACGTCGCCGTCGTAGTTCTTGCAGGCCCAGACGTAGCCGCCCTCCCACTTGAGCGCCGACGCGACCATGTCGTCGATCAGGCGGTGCTCGTAGGTGATGCCCTTCTCCTTGAACGTCGTCGCGAACTCCTCGTCGAAGACCTTCTGGAACAGATCCTTGAACCGGCCATCGTACTTCTTGAGGATCGTGTTCTTCGTCGACAGGTACACCGGCCAGCCGCGGTTGATGCCGTAGTTGAAGCAGCTGCGCGCGAACCCGATGATCTGCTGATCGAGGTTGTACATGCCGAGCGCGACACCGCCGCCCGGGAAGTCGAACACCTTGTACTCGGTCGGCTTGCCGCCATCCTTCGGCGTGAACGTCATCGTCAGCGTGCCGGGGCCGGGCACGACGAAGTCGGTCGCCTTGTACTGATCGGCGAACGCGTGGCGGCCGACCACGATCGGCCGGGTCCAGCCCGGCACGAGGCGCGGCACGTTCTTGCAGATGATCGGCTCGCGGAAGATCGTGCCCCCGATGATGTTGCGGATCGTGCCGTTCGGCGACTTCCACATCTCCTTGAGGCTGAACTCCTTCACGCGCGCCTCGTCGGGCGTGATCGTCGCGCACTTGACGGCGACGCCGTACTGCTTGGCCGCGTTGGCCGAGTCGATCGTGATCTGATCGTTGGTCCGGTCGCGGCTCTCGATCCCGAGGTCGAAGTACTTCAGGTCGAGCTCGAGATACGGAAGGATCAGCTTGTCTTTGATGAACTTCCAGATGATGCGAGTCATCTCGTCGCCGTCCATCTCGACGACGGGGTTCTTCACCTTGATCTTCGCCATGGCCGCGAGTTGTAACGCGATCGCCGCGGCGGCGGTATCGGTTGTGCCGCGAACAAGCCGAGCTTTCCCGAGGGCGAAGCCCCGAGGTGCGCGTCAGGCGCGCGCGACGGGCCGCCGGCGGCGCAGGCAGCACAGCCCGAGCGCGGCGACACACGCCGCCAGGCTCCCCGGTCCGGCGCCGGCGACGTTGCAGCCCGCCTCCTCGGGGACGGGATCGGCGGCATCGGCGGGAAGATCGCACGGCACGCGCGTGAGCTTGCGGCCGCTGACCTCCTCGATCCACGCGACCACCTTGTCCGCGTCGGCGCGGACGTAGACGCCGCCTTCGCCGCACGGCTGGGTGAACGACGTGAGGCCGCGCGACACCACGCCGATCAGCCCGGTGCCCGTCGGCGTCTCGAGGTAGACGGGACCGCCGGAGTCGCCGAAGCACGCGTCCGTGCCCTGCCCGCCCGCGGTGAACTCGCCATCGGGGGCGACCGCCGGCGCGCACGACGGATCATCGGTGCAGCTCGCATCGATGACGGGCACGGTGGCCTGGTGGAGCCGCGTGTTGTCACCGGTGCCGGCCGCGGTGGTGAGCCCGAAGCCGACGAGCTGCACGGAGGCGCCGGCGGCGAACCGATCGCCGATCGCGCAGTCCTGCACGATCGCGCGCGGCTTCGCGAACACCGGGTTCTCGAGCATGATCACGCCGACGTCGTACTGATCGAGCCACGACGGGTACGCGCGCGACCACTTGACCGTGCGGCGTTCGCCATCGGGCCTCGCCAGATCGACCGATCCGATGACGACCTCGACCGGGTGGGCCTCGATGCAGTGGGCGGCGGTGAGCACGAGATCGGCCGCGAGCAGCGTGCCGGTGCACAGCGCGCCACCCTCGCCGAGCACGGCGACGACGTCGGGCCAGGCGCCGGGCGCGGCATCGGTGCCACCGACGATCGGCGGCGGCGCGGTGCCCGCGAACGCGACGAGTGAGAGGGAGGACAGGAGCGTGACAAGAGAGGCAATGCGCAACATGCGCCGCGTGCTCAGCAACCGCGGCGCCAGATCGTGCGCGTGTGATTTCGCGGAGCTGCGCGACGAGCGGTCCGCCGAGCGGACGATGTCGTCCGGCGCCCGGATCGGTCCGGACGGACAGCGCGATCAGCGCCGGCGCTTGCGCCCGAGCGCGAACAGCACGAGGCCGATCATGCCGGCGCCGCTGGCCGGCGTCGCCGCGCAGCCGACGTACTGGTCCACGCGATCGACGACGTCCTCGTCGCTGCTGTACGCGACGCCGCCGCAGTCGTCCTTGGCCACCTGCGTGCCCGCCGTGTCCTCGATCCACTCGATCACGCTGTCGGTGCGCACGTAGATGCCGCCACCACCGCACGGCGTGTCCGCGTTCGCGACGCCGCGCGACACCGCGCCGATCACGACCGCGCCGCCGGCCGAATCGAGAAGGACCGGGCCGCCCGAGTCGCCGAAGCACGAGTCGGCGGTACCGGTCCCGCCGGCGACGAACTCGCCGCCGGGCGCGAGCTCGCCCTTGCAGCCATTGCCGCCGGTGCAGTCCGGATCGGTGACCGCGGTCATCGCCTCGCGCAGGTGCGTGTTCGACATCTGGCCGAGCACGTCGGTGGCGCCGAACCCGACGAGCCGCACCGGCGTCTCGCGCGCGACGTCGCGGTACGTGCAGGCGGTCGCGATCCGGCGCGGCGCGACCTCGGTGACCGGTGACGCGAGCACGAGGACCGCGAGATCGTACGAGCGCTGCCAGTCGGGAAATGCCTCGGTCCGCGCGACGTGGACCCGGATGCCGCCGGGCTGCGCGTAGTCGACGGTGTTCGCGATCACCTGCGCCGGCTCGATCCCCGCGCAGTGGCCCGCGGTGAGCACGACGTCGGGCGCGATCAGGGTGCCGGTGCACGTGCCCTTTGCACCGAGCACCGCGACGGTGTCCGGCCATTGGCCCGCATCGGCCTCGTCGCCGCCGACGATCGCACTGCGCGTCGCGGACAGATCCGGATCGGAGGCGGCGTCGAGATCCGCGCAACCGATGCCGGTCGTGGCGAGCACAAGGACGAGGACCGTGCAGCGCGACATTGCACGCGACAAGAGCAACGTGCGTGCCGCCGCTTCCGCACGCTGCGCCGGCACGACGCCGCCGCGACACGCGCGCACGGCTGCATCCCGTGCGTGCGCTCGCCGCGCGTGCGCCTTTGTCCGTGTGACGCGGTCGCTCGACGGGCGACCCCGCGCGCAGCAGTCTCGCTTCGACGCTGCCGTGCGGCCATGCCTCGGCGATTCGCACACCGACTTGACAACGATACCTAACAGCACTATGCATAGAGCCATGAGGCAACGCGGCAAGGACAGCGAGCGGATCGGCAAGGAGCTGATCGCCGCGTCGGCGACGCCGCTCTTGCTCGCGATCCTCCAGCGCGGCCCGAGCTACGGCTACGCGATCATCCAGGAGGTGCGAGAGCTGTCCGGCGGCCAGCTCGAGTGGTCGGAGGGCATGCTGTATCCGGTGCTGCACCGGCTCGAGGAGCAGGGGCTCGTCGAGTCGTACGAGGAGCGCGGCGACACCGGTCGCAAGCGCCGCTATTACCGGCTGCGCCCCGACGGCCGCCGCGCGCTCGCCGAGGAGCGCCGCCAGTGGGACGTCGTGCACGCCGCTCTCGCCAGGGCATGGAGGACGACATGACGAAAGATCTGCACGGGACCCGCAAGGACGCCGACGCGATCGATCAAGCGATCGCGGCCTACACGCACGAGCTCGCGGCCGAGGCCGAGCTCGGACGCGCCGACCTCGAGGAGATCGAGGATCACCTGCGCGCGCTCACCACCGATCTGCGCGACACCGGGATGCCGGCCGCCGAGGCGGTCACCGAGGCCGCCCGCCGGCTCGGCGATCCTCGCGCGGTGGCCCGCGAGCACGCGCGCGTGCGCGGCGCATTCGGCGCGAAGCTGTCGATGTCGCGCGGCTACAGCGCCGCCGCACTGCTCGTCCCCGTCGTCGCCTACTCGGCGTTCGCGTGCGTCTCCGATGCCGGCCTCCTGTCGCGCGTCTGCGTCGAGACTGCGTTCGGCGCGATCCTGATCGTCGCGCTCGTGATGCGGCTGTCGTGGGCGCGGCCGGTCCTGGTCGGCGGGCTCGGGTTCTTCATGATGCCCGGCATTCTCGGGGGCGCCCTCCTCGACCCGGCGACCGCACCCTGGCTGGTCGCCGAGCTCGGCGCGCTCGCGTTCGTTGCACCGTGGCGGCGGCGCGAGCTGACCCCGGCGGGCTGGGCACTCGTGCTCCAGGTATGGAGCTACTGCGCGGCCAGCTTCGCGCTGATGTTCCAGTACACGACCAACGACGGCTCGTACCTGCTGATCGCGCCGGCCGCGACCGTGGCCGCGCTCGCGGCCGTGATCGCGACCTGCGGCGGCATCCTGCGCGCGCGGTGGAGCGCGCTCGCCTCGGCGATCTCCGCAGCGACGCTCGTCTTCGCGATCACCGAGCTGTGGGGTCTGCGCTTCGCGTTCGACCACGCGTTCTTCCGCGTCTATATCGTCGGCTCGGTCGCCAGCGGCGCCGTCGCCGCGGCGATCAGTGCCCTCCTCGCCTGGCGCACCGCGCGGTCGCGGTTGGGCTCGCTCCAGCACGTCCTGCGCTGAGCAAGTTCCTCGCAGCGCGCGCGCGAACGCACCAGACGCGCGTGATCGCCCTGCACCGACGCGGGCTCATCGCGTAACCGGTCGAGATCGCGGTGCGGCACGCTCGCTGCACGAGGGTCGGCGCAGGAGCCTTTGCCATGTACTCGAGAGCTCGCATCGCCGGACACCCGATCCATCCGATGCTGATCGCGTTTCCGGTCGCGCTGTACGTCGTCACGGTCGTCACGCTGATCGTCAGCGCTGCCACCGGCGACCCGTTCTGGTATCGCGCCGCGCTCTGGGCCAACGTCGCAGGCGTCGTGATGGCGGCCGTCGCCGCGGTCCCCGGCCTCATCGATCTGCTTGGCCTGCCGCGCCACTCGCGCGCTCGCTCGACCGGCATCCGCCACGCGGCGTTCAACGTGCTGGCGCTCGCCCTCTTCGTGGTCAGCGCGGCGCTGCTGTACGGCCAGTACGATGCCGCCGCACGCGACGTCACCGCGCCGCTCGTGCTGAGCATCCTGGGCGTGGGCTCGACGCTGGTCGCCGGCTGGCTCGGCTGGACGCTGGTGCAGACACACCACGTCGGCATCCAGGCCGGGCCCGGTGTCGAGGCCGAGGCTGGCGGCGGGCCGGGCGAGCGTGGCGTTGCCGAGCCGCAGATGCCCGCCACCTATCACGAGACGTTCCGCACCGAGGTCCACAACTAGCGCTTCACTTCTCACTCCAACTCCGTAGTTAGCTTTCCACCCCGCCGCCCGTCGTGAAATGGGTCCCAGGATCCAGTGCATGATGGGCGGCGTTTTTTTATGCTGCGCGGGTTGCAGCTCGCATCGACGATCCGCGGCGTCCGCTATCGGTTCGCGTCGGTCAAGGACGTGCTCGCGAAGGCAAACCCGCCGAAGAGCGGCGACGATCTTGCCGGCGTGTCGGCGCGCGATGCGGTCGAGCGGGTCGCCGCGCGCGCCGTGCTGGCGGATCTGACACTCGCCGAGCTCCGCGCGAACCCCGTCGTTCCTTACGAGCAGGACGCAGTCACGCGCGTGGTCGAGGACGATCTAGACGACCAGGCCTACCGCGCGATCAGCCATCTCAGCGTCGGCCAGTTTCGCGAGTGGCTGCTCGACATCGCGACCACCGGGCCGACGCTGCGCGCGATCGCGCCCGGGCTGACGCCCGAGATGGCGGCGGCCGCGTGCAAGCTGATGTCGAACTTCGATCTGATGACGGTCGGCTCGAAGTGCCAGGTCGTGGTCCGCGCGAACAGCACGCTCGGCCTGCCCGGCCGGCTCTCGTCCCGCTGCCAGCCGAACCACCCGACCGACGACGTCCAGGGCATCCTCGCGTCGATGCGCGAGGGCCTCGCGTACGGCTGCGGCGACGCGGTGATCGGCGTCAACCCGGCGACCGATACGCCCGCGTCGACCGCCGAGATCCTGACCGCGATCGACGACGTGCTCCGCCGCAACGCGGTACCGACGCAGCACTGCGTGCTCTCGCACGTGACCGTGCAGATGAAGGCACTCGAGTCGCTCGGCTGCCCGATGGATCTGATGTTCCAGTCGCTCGCGGGCACCGAGGCCGGCAATCGCGCGTTCGGCATCAGCGTCAAGCTGCTCGACGAGGCGCACGCGATGATGAAGGAGAAGGGCTCGACGAAGGGCCCGAACCGGATGTACTTCGAGACCGGCCAGGGCTCGGCGTTGTCGAGCGCGGCGCACCACGGCGCCGACCAGCTCACGATCGAGGCGCGCTGCTACGGGCTCGCGCGCCGCTACCGGCCGTTCCTCGTCAACACGGTCGTCGGCTTCATCGGCCCCGAGTACCTCGAGGATGGCCCGCAGATCACCCGCGCCGCGCTCGAGGATCACTTCATGGGCAAGCTGCTCGGCCTGCCGATGGGCTGCGATGCGTGCTTCACCTATCACGCGCGGATGAGCCAGGACGAGCTGGAGAGCCTCAAGGTCCTCCTCGGTGCGGCCGGCTGCGCGTATCTGATGTCGCTGCCGGTGGGCGATGACATCATGTTGAACTACCAGTCGACGAGCTATCACGACATCCCGACGGTCCGGCGCCTCCTGAACAAGCGGCCGACGCCGGAGTTCGATGCGTGGCTCGACGAAAAGAACATCTGGCGCGGCGAGCGGCCCGGCACCTACTTCGGCGACGTCGCAGCGATCAAGTAGGTCGCCGTTCGAGCACCCGCGCCACGCGCAACTGGCGTAGCGTTGGGATGTGGCTTCCGACGAACGTCAACGACTGGGCTCGAGCGGCATCTTCAAGATCATCGTCGATGGCGCGATGATGCTGAAGCGCGCCGTCTCCGAGGGCGACGCCGAGCTCTCACCCGAGGCGAACGAGCTCGCGGTCGCGATCGGTCAGGCGTTCATCGCCGGTCGGTTCGCCGACGTCCACGCGCTCGGCACGCCGCCGCTCCGCGAGCGCTCGAGCGCCGACGCGTTCGCCGCGAGCTGGCGAAGCACGGTCGGTGATCGCACGCTGACCGGCTTCTCGGTGATCGACGCCGGCCACATCGACCTCGCGTTCATCCCGGGCCTCGAGGAGGCCTCGCAGGACGACTTCGTCGGTTTCGCGCAGATCACGTTCTCGACGCCCGAGCTCAAGCTCGACGACGACAAGGCGTTCGCGATCGCGGCGGTGCTGCTCGATCACGACGGCACGGTCCGGCTCGGCGCACTTCACGCGCGCTGAGCTCAGCGATCGAGGCGGGCGACTCGCGGCGAGGCCGGGTCCGGTGCCGGATCGCAGCGCAGCGGCAGGCCGAGCGGCAGATCGACCGGCGCATCGGCCACCGCCGTGACGCCGATCGCCCGCAGCGCGAGCGGCAGCGCGACGCCGTCGGTGACGAGCTGCCAGTGGCCGACATCGGTCTTCGCGTAGAGGATGCGCGCGTCGGGAAACCCCTCGGGAGGCAGGCCGTCGACCCGCACCGTGCTCGGCAGCCCGCGGTGCATGACGTCGCTGTAGCGACCGGTCTCGTACGCGATGTTGACGAGTCGGTGCTGGCTCGACTCGCGCACCCAGGGCGCGAACCGGTACTCGCCGTACAGCGCGTCGAGCAAGACGACGGTGTCGAGCTGCGCGTTCGGCAACCACGCGGCGAGCGTCCGGTACGCACCGGAGTGGCCGACCGCGACGAGCTGCTTCGCCGGCATCGGTACGTCGACGTTGCTCGTGACGGCGCGGACGAGCGCGGTCAACGACGGCCACACCAGCCGATCGTGCTTCGCTCTCGGCGCGCCGGGCGCGATGAACATCGCGTTGATGCCCGACAGCGCGAACTGCTGCGGCAGCCGGTAGTCGATCCACGCATCATCGATGTCGATCCAGTAGCCGTGCACGAACACGACGGTCGCGGCGGTCGCGGGATCGTAGTCGGCGGGAATCCAGACATGGACGGGACCGCGCTCGGTCTCGATCCGCCAGTGGCGGCCGGCGTCGACGCGCTCCGCGAGCGCCACCTCCTGCGGCGGCGGCGGCGGCGCCAGCACGAACACGGCCGGATCCGGCGGCGTGTCGGCGGCGAGCACGAGATCGGTGAGCGAGGGGACCTCCGCACGTGCTGCGCTGGTCAGCGCGACCGTGACCGCGGCGACCCGGAAGGCGCGACCGAGGACGGAGTGCGGCACACTTCAATTTTCACCCCACTTGCGTCGGGTGCCTAGCAAAAACCCATCTCACGCTGCCAGTTGCCCCGAACCCGGTAGACGTGGTGACGTAGCACCGTGAGTCGAACCCGGCAGCTGATCGCGTCGTTGCGCGATGCGCTCGGCAGCGCCGCGCCGCTCCCACCGGCGCCCCCGTTACCGGATGTCCCACCACCGCCCGCGCGCGTCTACACGCCGCGCCCCGAGAAGCGGCCGTTCGCGGCCGAGGCGGCCAAGCACACCACCGCGCTCGTCGGCATCGGTCACGTCGGCACGCGCTATGCGACGGACGTGGTGCTCCAGTTCCAGGCCGAGCTCGCGGTCGCCCACGCGGCGGTCGGTGCGCTGCTCCCGCCGGAGTGGGCGGCGCAGCACGGCCTCGTCGCCCTCGCCTCGCGCGTGACCGATCACCGCGAGTTTCTGCTGCGGCCCGATCTCGGCCGCCGGCTCGATGACGCGTCGCTCGAGATCGTGCGGACGCGATGCACGCGCGGCCCCGACGTCCAGATCATCGTCGCCGATGGGCTGTCCGCGGTCGCGTGCATGGGCTCGGGCAAGGCGCTCCACGACGCGGTCGCGCGGGCGTGCGAGGCGCGCGGTCTCTCGGTCGGCACGCCGGTGTGCGCGCGGTTCGCGCGGGTGTGGCTCGAGGACGAGATCGGCCAGGAGGTCGGCGCGAAGGTGGCGATGATCTTGCTCGGCGAGCGGCCGGGCCTCGGTACCGGCGATGGCCTGTCGGCGTACGTCGTGTACGAGCCGCGCTGCGGGAAGACCGATGGCGACCGCAACATGATCAGCAACATTCACGCGCGCGGCACACCGATCGAGGACGCGGCGCAGCGGCTCGCGGCACTCGCGGCGGCGATGATCGAGCAGCGCACGAGCGGTGTCGCGCTCGATCTCGCTCGACTCGGCGAGGCCGGCGAGCGCGCGCCCAGGCCGCCGCAGGTCC
>DAIRFU010000879.1:0-2255 GCA_036794935.1 Kofleriaceae bacterium
ATGATGTCGGCGTTGAGGCTCGGCAGGTACAGCGACGCGATCGTCGCGGCGAGCTGCAGCACCACGATCATGGCGAGCTGCTTGCGATACGGGCGCAGGTAGCTGCGCAGCAGGCGGAGTAACATCAGGCCTCCTCGTCGCGGGCGCGGATCCCGTCGAGCAGTAGCGAAACGATCTCGTGCGCGGTGAGTGGCTGGTCGGTCATCCGCGGATGGCTGCCGGCGAACGACAGTGCGCGCAGCAGGCGAGCGGCGTGCGCGGGCTCGCAGCGGATCTCGTCCCGGTGCGGCTCGAACAGGCCGGCGAGCAGCGCCCACAGCCGCGTGTCATCGGTCGCCTGCGGCTTGGGCTGCAGCGGCGGCGGCGCCAGCTGCATGACCGAGATCAGCTGCCAGATCTGCTCGATCCGCCGGCTCAGGATCTCGGCCGCGGCGATCAGCTTGTCACGCAGGCCGAGGCTCGAATCGATGCGCGACAGCTCCGCCTGGGTCGGCAGCGGATCGAACGCGTGCGCGATCGCGGCCCCGATCAGCGCCTCCTTGTCGGGGAACACGCGGAACAGCGTCCCCTCGGCGACGCCCGCGGCCATCGCGATCTGCGAGGTCGTCACCGCGCGCCCGTGCCGGCGCAAGAGCGGCAGCGTCGCCGCGATGATGCTCGCGCGCCGGGCTTCGGGAGACAGCGGTGCCGCGCGCGCCATGGCCTGACTTGTAACTGAGTGAGCACTCACTCGCAACCGGATCTAGGCAAGATCCCGCGTCTTTTGCTACAACGTGGCGAGTCTTCAAGGGATCTTCGATGGCAGGCAAGCGACCAGAGCGGACGGCCCGGCGCGCGCGCGAGCGAGCGGCGCGCCAGCTCGTGCGCGATCGCGAGAAGCTCGCGAGCCTGGTCGCCGGCGGCTCCGCGGACCGGCCGATCGACGTCGGCTCTGCGGCCGTGATCGAAGGACGCGTGCGCGCGATGCCGTGCGTGCAGTGCGAGGGCGAGTACCAGATCCTCGAGCATCGCTACGCGGCCGCCGGCCTGCGCGCCCTCGACGTTCGCTGTCGTCGCTGCAGCGCGCCGCGCACGCTGTGGTTCCGGATCGTCAGTGACGAGCCGAACTGATGCTACGGTGAGCGCATGGAGTGTCGTCCGGGTTGCGGTGCGTGCTGTATCGCGCCGTCGATCTCGCCGTCGTTTCCGGCGCTGCCCGAGGGCAAGCCGGCCGGCGTCGTGTGCCCGCACCTCACCGCCGACCGGCGCTGCCGCCTGTTCGGCAAGCCCGAGCGTCCGCGGCCGTGCGTCGGGCTGCGGCCGCAACCCGAGATGTGCGGCGCCTCCACCGACGACGCGATGGCCACGCTGCTCGCGTGGGAGTCGCTGACCGCGCCGCACCGATGACGTCACTGATCGAGAGCGGAGGCGGACCGGTCACGCGCTGCAAGCTGTGCGAGCGCGACGCGGTCGGTCCGTGCGCGCGCTGTCGGGCGCCGGTGTGCGGCGACTGCTGCGAGCTGACCGAGGGCGGCGCGTCGACGTTCGCGATCTGTCTGACCTGCGTCAAGCGCGGCGGCGCGTCGCTCGTGCCGGCGTGGCTCGGCCTGCTCGGCTGGCTCGGCGCGATCATCGCGGGGCTCGCCGCGATCGCGGTGGTGATCATGCTCGCGTCGTGCGCGCCCCGATCCAGCGCCCCGTTGCCGCCGCGGCCGCCGCCGGTGTCGCCGATCTCCGAGCGCATGGACACGTTCGAGATCAACGGCTACGTGCTCGCCGGTGCCGAGTACTGGCCGTACATCGGCAAGGAAGACCTCCGCTATCCCGACGACGTGCTGTGGGGCTTCTACCCGGTCCGCGGTGAGATTCCGCCCGGCGAGACCGTGCCCAATGTCGACTCGGCGACGAACCAGGCGATCGAGTGCGCCGAGCAGTCGTTCGCGGCGCTCCAGGTCTTCCTCGCGAAGAACCCGCCGGCGCTGCGCCGCATCGTCGAGCTCGGCGAGGCGCACGGGTTCGTGCCGCGCTTCTATCTGTGGACGAACGACTACTCGCGCGCCGCGACGCCGTATCCGCCGGGCGTGCGCGAGGCGCGCCTCTGGTACTGGAAGCGCAAGCAGCCCGAGCCGCCGAAGCCGCCGGGCTACTGGAAGTGGGAGGCGAGCGTGACGCAGAACGGTGCGTGCGAGCTGCCGCGCGCCGAGCAGATCGACGCGTTCCTCGCCGAGACGCTGCACGCGCTCGAGCACTGATCGCGCGTGGCGTGCGCGCACGGG
>DAIRFU010000879.1:2265-2507 GCA_036794935.1 Kofleriaceae bacterium
GTGGCTTGCCGATGGCAACTCGAGCTGCCGGTCGCGCGCGCGGCAAGCCCGCAGAGTTGATCGAATTGTGCACGCCAGATGGTGGGCGCATGCTTGCAGTACCTCGCGGCGATGCGATGTCTCGCCTTGGTGGTCCTGCTGGCAGCGTGCGCGACCGAGATGGATGTGCCCGAGCACGACGAGCCGGCCGACTTCGAGGTCGACCCGACCGACGATAAGGCAGACGGCCTGCCACCGACGTT
>DAIRFU010000880.1:0-2506 GCA_036794935.1 Kofleriaceae bacterium
CCTTCGCGCTCGACGGGCGATCGTCGGGACTCTTCGCGAGCGCGGCCAGGATCGCCGCCTCGAGCTTCGCCGGGCAGTCTTTGCGCAGCTGGCGCGGCGGCGTTGGCGCCTCGGACAGATGGGCGAATCCGATCGCGATCGCGTTGTCGCCCGAGAACGGCGGCCGTCCCGTGACGAGGTGATACGCCAGCGCGCCGAACGCGTAGATGTCGCTGCGCACGTCGACGTTCTTGCCGCGAACCTGCTCGGGCGCCATGTAGTGCGGCGTGCCGAGGATCGCGCCGGTCGCGGTGAGCCCGTCGCCGAGGCCGGTGGTCGCCAGGCCGAAGTCGATGATCTTGACCGCGCCGCGCTCGCCGACGAGCACGTTGCTCGGCTTGAGATCGCGGTGGATGACGCCGGCGTGGTGCGCCGCCTCGAGGCCGATGGCGACCTGCTGCAGGATGTCCTGCACGTCCTTGATCGGCACGATGCCACGCTGGGCGATCAGCTCGGCGAGCGTGCGCCCGGCGAAGTACTCCATCGATAGATAGAGCAGCCCCGGCCGCGCCTCGCCGAGATCGTGGATGCGGATCACCGATGGCGAGCTGACCTTGCGGGCCGCGGCCGCCTCGCGGCGGAACCGCGCGATCATCGCCTGCTCGTCGACCGCGAACGCACTCGAGATCACCTTGAGCGCGACGAGCTCGTGCAGCACCTCGTCGTCGGCGAGATACACCGCGCCCATGCCACCCTTGCCGAGCAGGCGCTGCACGCGGTAGCGCTGCGCGAGCACCTGGCCGGCCTCGAGCGTGGTCCCGGCCGCCTGCACCTTGGCACCGTGTGCAGTCGCCGTGCGATCGAGCGGATCGGCCTTGGCGCCGGAGGACTCCGCCTGCCCGGCAGCGGCCTGCATCGGGCCCGGGCCGGCCGGCGCGATCACCATCGATCGGTGCTCGTCGATCAACTTGGCGACCTTCTGGTTGAGCTCGAAGTCGACCGAGCACACGATCGACTCGAGGTTCTCGACGCGTTCGCGGAGCAGCCGGTTCTCCTCGCGCAGCTGCGTGGCATCCTCGCCGCCGCCGCCCTTGCCCGCTTCCAGCTCGAGTCGCCGCTTGCGCTCCTCGTGGCGCGACCGAATCGCGTAGAGCGGGATACCGAAGGCACCCAGCACGGCCACCAGTCCGATCAGGTCCATGGGCCGCTACTATGCCACCGCTTAGTACGCGTCGGGCGGCGGACAGGCGCACACCAGGTTGCGATCGCCGTACGCGTTGTCGACGCGGGCCACGGGCGGCCAGTACTTGTGGGCGCGCAGGTACGGCAGCGGATACGCGGCCTGCTCGCGCGTGTACGGGCGATCCCACTCGGTGCTGCTCACCGACGCAGCGGTGTGGGGAGCGTTCTTGAGCGGGTTGTTGACGCGATCCATCTGGCCGCTCTCGATCGCGGCGATCTCGGCGCGGATCGCGATCATCGCGTCGCAGAACCGGTCGAGCTCGGCCTTGCTCTCGCTCTCGGTCGGCTCGACCATCAGCGTGCCCGGCACCGGGAACGACATCGTCGGCGCGTGGAACCCGTAGTCCATGAGCCGCTTCGCGATGTCCTCGGCCTCGATGCCGGCCGACTTCTTGAAGCCGCGGCAGTCGAGGATGAGCTCGTGGGCGACCCGCCCGTTGCGGCCGCTGTACAGCACCGGATAGTGATCGCCGAGCCGCTTCGCGATGTAGTTCGCGCCGAGGATCGCGACCTCGGTCGCGCGCCGCAGCCCCGGCTCGCCCATCATCGCGATGTAGGCGAACGAGATCGGCAGGATCGACGCCGAGCCCCACGGCGCGGCCGATACCGGACCGACCGGCTGGCTGCCGGGCGCCGCGAGCGGGTGCCCCGGCAGAAACGGCGCGAGGTGCTTCGCGACCGCGATCGGGCCCATGCCCGGACCACCGCCGCCGTGCGGGATGCAGAACGTCTTGTGCAGGTTCAGGTGACAGACATCGGCGCCGCACTCGGCCGGCCGGGTCAACCCGACCTGCGCGTTCATGTTCGCGCCGTCCATGTAGACCTGACCGCCCTGCGCGTGAACGATCGCGCACAGCTCGGTGATGCCCTCCTCGAACACGCCGTGCGTCGAGGGGTAGGTCACCATGATCGCGGCGAGGTTCTTGCCGTGCTGCTGCGCCTTCGCGCGCAGATCGTTCAGATCGATCGTGCCGTCCTTCGCGGTGGCGACGACGACGACCTGCATGCCGGCGAGCACCGCCGACGCGGGATTCGTGCCGTGCGCGCTCTGCGGGATCAGACACACGTTGCGATGGGCCTCGTTGCGTGCGCGGTGATAGCCGCGGATCGCGAGCAGCCCGGCGTACTCGCCCTGCGCGCCGGAGTTCGGCTGCAGCGACACCGCCGCGAAGCCGGTGATCTCGGCGAGCCACGCCTCGAGCTGCTCGAACAGCGCGCGGTAGCCGCCCCACTGCTCGGCGGGCGCGAACGGGTGCATGCGGCCGAACTCGGGCCACGTCACCGG
>DAIRFU010000272.1:0-9040 GCA_036794935.1 Kofleriaceae bacterium
ATCGTGTGGGCGAGCGCGGTCCTGGCGCTCGTCGACGGAGGCCAGGCGGTGCTGGCGGCCGGCTTCGGGGTCGTCGCGATCGGGATCGCGATCGCGTCGCGCTGGTACGAGCCGGACGCGGTGGCCACGCGCGCGCCGCCCGCCGACGGCCCGAAGTAGCGGTTCCCGCAGGCCTCTGGTCATTCCCGGCGGCCCCACGCGGTTTGCACTTCTCGCGGCTGGCCGCCCCGCCTTATCCTCGACCCCATGCGGACGTGCTCGGTGTTGCTCGCGATGCTCGCGTCCTGCTACTCGCCGCAGGCCGCGCCGGGTGCGCCGTGCAGCAAGGAGGGCACGTGCCCGGGCGCGCTCGTCTGTCTCGAAGGCACGTGCGTCCCGCCCGGCACGCTGCCGGCCGACGCCCCGCCGGTGCCGCGCGATGCACCGCCGGAGGTCCCGTCACCCGATGGACCGACGACGAACCCGCCGCCCGACGCGTATGTCGATCCGTCGCTCGTCGCGTACTGGGAGCTCGATGACGCGCCGGGCAACGGCGCGCTCGACAGCACCGGAAACGGCCACACCGGCACGTGCGCGACCGCGTGCCCGACCGTGGTCACCGGCAAGCTCGGCAATGCGTATCATTTCGATGCGTCGCTCGATCAGGCGCTCACGGTGCCCGACAGCGCCGATTTCCGCGGCACGTTCACGCTCGCCGTCTGGATGTACGCGGACGCCACCGGCTCGAACATGGCGATGATCTCCAAGCCGGAGGGCACCGACACCGACAACTCGTGGCAACTCGAGCTGCGCGACACGAGCAAGCTGTCCTTCAGCGGCGGCAGCACGCATTACCTCGAGACCCCCGCGACCGTCGCGGCGGGCGCGTGGCGCCATGTCGCCGGCACGTGGGACGGCACCACGAAGCGCCTCTACGTCGACGGTGTGCTCGTCGCCTCGGTGGACTCGTCGATCACGTACGACACGCACCTCGTGTACATCGGGGCCGATCAGAACGCGGGCAGCACCGTCCTCCACTGGGACGGCACGCTCGATGACCTGCGCATCTACAATCGCGCGTTGAGCGCCACCGAGATCGCCGCGCTGGCGCAGTAGAGCGGGATCGGCTGACACCACCGACCGGCCGCGCCACGGAGCGACGACTGATTGTCGCTGTACGCGACATCCTCCGCTGCAATCGCGATCGCCGCCGTGGTCCAGCCGCTCGATGCGCGCGAGGTACGCCTCCCAGATCGCGCGCGACGTGCTCGATCGTCGTGGCGCGGAGGATGGCACGCCGGACGGGAAGATCGAACACGGTCCGCGTCTCATGGGGCATGCGACAGCAGCCACAGCGGCACGTCATCGGGAACCCACCAAGGAAGTCCAACGCGATCGGTCGACACGCACACCGTGGTGCACGGTTGGCACTCGTCGTCGCCGCTGCCCTCACCGGCTGTCGAGACCATCACGACACGACATCTCGTCGGACCGGCGATCGCGACATCCTCGCCGGCCGCCCTCCGAGCTTCGGAGGACCGGATGTCGCGGAGTCCGATCTCCTGCTGCGCTCGATCGAGTCACGTTCGTCGTACCTGGCGCCGCTCCGCGACAAGCTTCGCGCGGATCTCGCGCTGCACCTGCGCCTCGTCGGCAACATCGATACGGCGGTGCCCGCCGGCAACAACGTCGTCTACGATCCCTTGGTCGGAAGCACCGGCGCTCGTGGAACGTTCGGTACCGGGCGAGGGGGGCCGATCACGCTGTCCCTCGATGCCCTGCGCGACCAGTACGAGCAGCTGTGTTTGCTGCTCTATTTCGGCGACATCCTGCCGTGGACCAGCGTCGGGGAGAGTGGGTGCGCGCTCATCGTGGACCCTCCGCTCGGCGTAGATCTCACGATCAAGAGCGACCAGATCGATGTCACCTGGGCCGCGCCCGATCCGGCACTCGGTGAGAACACGCGCAACCCGGTGCTCGAGATCTTGCTGCCGACGGTCGCCGATGCAGAGCTCCTCGATCCATGCAACGTCGACATGGCGGTCCGGGTCCAGGTGAGCGCGGCGCCCGGCTCGCATCCGATTCTGTTCGAGAGCTATCGCCACCCCACGCCGGCACTGGGCGACGCCTCGTTCGCGGAACCCGGGGTCGTGTTCCACGTCCAGCTCACCCATCGCAACCTCGATGGCGGCGCGTGCGGCGCGTTCGAGGGCGCGCTCGACGGCATCGATCGCGTGGGCACCGCGCTGCTCGACCCGCTGCTCAACGTCCGCAACCTGAACAGCAGCAGCGCGCGTGTCGAGGCGTGGCAAGCCTGGTGCGACGACCACTTCGGAAGCTGCCCGATGGCCAGCGCGACGCTCTGGCACCTCGCGTACCAGTCCATCGCCGCTCACGAGCGGACGATGGTCGTGCTTCCGGCTCGCTCCGATGATCCGGATCCCGCGCCGATCCCACTGACCGGACACGATGGCAGGTGGACGAACAACACGATCCACGCACTGGCCGAGGGCGCGAATGTGGTTTCGGCGACGTTCGATCGCAGCTGGTACACGGGCCTTTGCGGGAGCGACTACGCGACCCGCTGCACCGGAGCGGGGCGCATTCGCGAGTGCGACGTCTGCGACTTCTGTGCAGCTCCACCTGCTGGCGCCGAATCGCTGTGCGACTTCGCGAGCCCGATCACGCTCGAGATGAGCGATGGCGGTCCGATCCCGATGATGAGCATCCCCGCATCGCCCGAGCTCGGCCAGCTGATCGACCTCGCGCCGAACATCGGCCTGGAGCTCGATCGCATCTTCTCGCGCCCGCTGGAGCGCTATCGCGCGCGGACCGGCGAGCCACTGGTCTACACGGACGTGCTGTACTGCCGCGGCGTTTCCAGACCTGCCGAGTGCGGCGGTCGGACGGCATCGGCGCTGTTCATGCTGGATAGCGACTACGAGCCCGGCGCTGGCGATGGCGTGTGGTTCCGGGACAACTGCCCGTACGTCGATAATGCCGACCAGGCCAATGCGGATGGTGATCAGTACGGTGATGCCTGCGACCAGTGCCCCAACGTCGCGTCCAACCGGACCGCCGATACCGATGGCGATGGCCTTCCCGACCCGTGCGACTGCGACCGCGATAGTGATGCGTGCACGAACACGGGCCTGAACTACGAAGGAGCCGCCTGTGTGGCCAACGGCGAGGACGGCACGTTCGATCAGCGCCCGCTGGCAATCAACATGCTCCATCCCGACGGCACTCCCTTTGACGGAGACGCGGACGGCTATCCCGATGATTGCGATCCAGACGACGACGGCGACGGGATCGATGACGACGTGGACAACTGCGTGGGCAGGTCGAACCCCGGCCAGGAGGACACGAACCACGATGGCCTCGGCGACGCATGCGATCCGATGTGCAGTGGCCCAGGGGACGAGAGGTGTGACCGGATGATGTTCGAGGAAGCGGGCGTTCGCTTTCATGTCGACGCGATCCTGCCGGGACTCGACGTGCTGCCCGACTGTCTGCGCGACGGGCCCGGCTGCATGATCTGGTGGTCGCTCGGCGCCGATCACGTGATCAGCTACAGCGGCTTCGATCGCGATGTGCGCATGCTGAGCATGAAAGACCTCGGGGTCCCGAGCGTGGGGCCGGCGCAGGCGCTCGTGCCGGATCTCGACGGCGATGGCCGCGCGGAGCTCGCGCTCGCCTCGCCGATGGCGACCGCGTGCAGCCCGGCGCCCTGCCGCAAGGAGGCCGGTCAGATCATCGTGATCGGCTCGGCAGCCGGTGACATCCTCTACCGGTTGGCTCCGCTCGATGCCGGTGCGCAGCTCGGCACGTCGCTGCTCCAGGTCGGAACCGAGCTCTGGGCAGGCGCGCCCGGGCAGCTCGATGCCGCCGGTCGCCGCACCGGAGCAATCGTTCGCTTCGACATGTCTGGAGGCAAACCGCGCGTCGTGGGCACGCGGTTCGGCCGTCAGGCAGGCGAGCGCTTCGGCGCCCGCATCGTACCGGTGATGACGAAGGGGCAGATCACCGAGATCGTCGCGCTCGCACCGCTGGCCGATACGACCGGAGCAAAGCGTGCGGGTCGCATCGAGGTGCTCGATCTCGACGGTGGAATCGATCTCGAGCTCGAGGGCATCGCGACCGATGCCGGTGCCGGCATGACCGCGATGGCGATCGGGCCCGAGCTCGGCGGGTTCGACGGCCTCCTCGTCGGGTTCCCCGCGTACAACCAGGGCAGTGGCTTGCTCGTCGCCTACGATCAGAGCGGTAACAAGAAGTGGCAAATCAAAGGCAACGACGGCGAGGCGCTCGGCACCGCCCTGACCAGTCCCGTCGATCTCGATGGTGACAAGCTCGCCCGCGTGGCGATCGGCGCTCCGGGCTACGCCAAGGGTCGAGGCGCGCTGTATCTCCTCGACGGCTTCGGCAAGCTCACGCGCGCCGTCGTCGGCGGTGGCAAAGGATTCGGTCGCGTGTTGAGCGCACCCGGAGACATCGACGGTGACGGAATCACCGATCTGGTGGTCGCCTCGCCCGACGAGCTGCTGCCGAACGGCACGAGTCCCGGTGTGCTGACCGTGCTCTCGAGCTCCTCGACGAAGTAGCCGCGGCCCGAACAGGACCAGCGCCGGCCACGTGTGCACGACATCGCCAACCGTTGCCGAGCTCGGCCGCCGCCCGGCGCTGCCAGCGCGTGTACCATCGCCGCGTGAACAAGCTCGGCTGGTTGTTGTGGGTGGCGTGCATCGCGTGCGGCGACGACGGGTCTTCGGTCAGGCCCGATGCGCCGCAAGCGAGTGACGCGCCGACGGATAGCGGCGCGGACTGCGAGGCCGCAGCGCCGGTGACCGTCACCGGCCCAACCTACGATCCCGATACCGTGACATTCACCGCAAGCCTCGTGTCGCACGACGCGAGCGGGGCCATGTGCGGCACGAAGGAAGCGGCCGCGGGGTCGGAGGCGAGCACGACCATCGATGTGCCGCCCGGCGGGATGGTCACGATGGTGCTCGTCGATGGCGGTGACGAGCACCACCTGTTCACGTGGACCGAGGTACAGCCGGGTGACGAGCTGGTGTTCCCGTCGCTCCAGCCGGGCGGGTTGACGCCGAAGATGGTGGACGTCGAGGTGACAGTCCCACCGCGTGCCGGTGTCACGACCTTCGATGTGTACGTGCAATGCGAGCACGGCGGCGGCGGGTTGAGCCAGCCGGCTCCTGCAGGTGTGTTCACCAGGACGGTCGAGTGCATGTCCAGCGCGACAGCGGTCACCGCGATGGTCGCGGCCGAGGACAACGGCGTGACGCAGTACGCGGTGAGCGAGATCACCCCGATCGCCGCGACCGGCCCGACGTCGCTGACGCTCGGTTCGTGGACGCCGGCCGCATCGCCAACCGTCACGGTGCACGGCACCGCCGGCTTTGATCGGGCATTTGCCAGCTACGTGCCCGGCCCCACGCCGGAGTATCACTCGGTCTCGATGCTGTCGTTCGAGAACGTGTCCTCGGATCCGGTGACCGTCGGGCCGCGCGATGTTCCGTCGACGTGGGGCAACCAGATCGTTGTCGGCATCACGCAGACTGCGGAACCGGCGCACACGCTCCAGCTCGCCCTCGACCAGACGACGCCCATGGCGGTCGACCTGACCACGGCGACCGATTTCTTGCCGCTCGTCTCGGGCGAGCTGACCGCCGCGCTGCCGCGGCCGTCGATCACCTGGTCGACCGACGGCCCTGCGACCGCCGATGCGGTCTACCTGAACGCCGGCACCTGGTTGCTCGTGACGCGTGCCGAGCCCGGTACCGTGCGGTTCCCCGAGGTACCTGCCGATCTGCTGCCGGTCGAGCCGGCGAAGGTACAGGCGATCGTCCTGATCGACGCGAAGACGGTCGCTGGCTTCGAGGACGTGCGCCGCACGCCGGCTCGTCCCTACATGGATCGCGAGTACACCGTGAGCACCCTCGGCGAGAGCATCGACGGCATCGTCCCGTGAGACGTGGTCCGGGCGCTGCTATGGTGAGGCCGTGAACGCGACGGTCCTCCACGCGAGCGAATCGCTCGAGGTCACCGACTACCGCTGCACCGCCGAGCGCCACGCGCCTGCAGTCACCGAGGTCCACAGCGGGTTCACGATCGCCTACGTGCGCAGTGGCACGTTCGGCTGTCGCGCCCGCGGCCGCACGTTCGAGCTCGTCCGCGGCTCGCTGCTCGTCGGCAGTCCCGGCGACGAGTACGTCTGCACGCACGATCACGCGGGTGGCGACGAGTGCCTCGCGTTCCACTTCTCGGACGCGCTCGCCACCGACCTCGCCGGCGGCAGCGACGCGTGGCGTACCGGCGCCCGCCCTCCGCTCGCGGAGCTGATCCTGCTGGGCGAGCTCGCGCACGCCGCCGCCACCGGGGAGGCGACCCTCGGCGTCGACGAGATCGGCGTCTCGCTGGCGGCCCGGTTCGCCGCGCTCGCCGCCGATCGCGAGCTGCGCGTCACGCCCAGTCCTCGCGATCGGCGCCGCGCCGTCGAGAGCGCGCAGTGGATCGACGACCACGCCGGCGAGCCGCTCGATCTCGACACCGTCGCGGTGCGCGCATCGCTCAGCCCGTTTCATTTCCTCCGCGTGTTCGCCGCCGCGCTCGGCGTCACGCCGCACCAGTACCTCGTGCGCGCGCGGCTGCGACAGGCCGCCCGCCTGCTCGTCGATCCCGCTCGCTCGATCACCGACATCGCATACGATGTCGGGTTCGCGGACGTCTCGAACTTCGTGCGCACCTTCCGCCGCGCTGCCGGCGTGTCGCCGCGCCAGTTCCGCCGCGCCGCGCACGGTGACCGCAAGATTCTCCAAGATCGGCTCGCCGCCCTTCCCTAGGGTGTTCTCCACCAAGGAGGACACCATGTTCGATCACATCGGTTTGCAAGTAACTGATCTCGCCGCGGCCGTTCGCTTCTACGAGGCCGCACTCGGCCCGCTGGGCTTCATGCTCTGCTCGCGCGACGACACCTCGGCCGGCTTTGGCCCCAAGGACGCACCCGCGCTGTGGCTCTATGCCGACACGCGGGCGAGGCCGGGCCGCACGCACGTGGCGCTGCGTGCCGAGGCGCGCAACGCCGTCGACCGCTTCCACGCCGCGGGTCTCGATGCGGGTGGCACCGACAACGGAAAGCCGGGCATTCGCGCCGACTACAGCCCGACGTACTACGCGGCGTTCGTGCTCGATCCCGACGGCAACAACGTCGAGGCCGTCACGTACCGCTGACCGCCACGCGCTGCTTCGCGCAGCGGCTGCTCGATCCGACACATCGCGTTCCAGATCGCCGATGCCGGATGGACGTCGCTGCCGCACGCCTCGACGACCACGTCGCGGACCCGCGCGCGCACGGTGGCGGTCACCTGGCCCGCGCGCGGCGCCAGCCGCACGGTCCAGTCCTCGATACCGGCGAGCTCGCGCGCGATACGTGCAATGCAGTACCTCGCGAGTACGATCAATTGCGTACGTTCGCTCGCTACTCTGGAAGTTGGACTCATGTTCAGATCGACAAGGGTCTCCACGCCACTATCTCCGTCGTGATGCAGTTTCGTGCCGGCGTGACACACTTGCGATCTTGATGCCGATCGACAAGCCCCGGGATTCACGCTCGCGCGTGCTCCTCGCGCACTGGCGACTCGTCTGGCCATCGAGCGCTGCGGCACGCTGACCGTCGTTCGACCAACACGCACCGATTGCGACTACGTACGATCAGGCAGCGGGTCTAACGCGATGCCGTGAGTCCCTCACGGCCACGGGATCACGGCGTCGCGGTGCCACCACGCAGCTCCGCCGTGCTTCAGGGTTCGTGCCGGCGGTCCGACGTGTGCGCATCGCACCCATCGGCGCGGAGCCCTCTCCCGTGCCGGGTAGATGAAGGAACAGGACAAAGGTACGTTGGGCGGCATGGATCTCGAGCAACGGCTGGCGGCTGCCAGGGCACGCCGGGACGCAGCGCTCAAGGCGTTGGCCCCGAAGCACCGAGGAGGCGAGTGGGAGGAGTATCGTTCCGCGGCGGAAGCGCTACTCGCCGTCGAGCGAGAGGTCGCCGCGGCGAAGAACGAGGAACACGCGGTCCCGCTCGACTTCCCGGTTCAGTGGAACACCGGTGCGCCGATGCCGCAGTTGTTGGTCAACGACCAGCGTGCGCTATTGATCTTCCTGGTGAGGGTCCCCGACTCGAACTGGGATGGCACGTACGCGACGATCAAGGACCCCGCGAGCGAGCAGCGCGAATCGCTCGCGCTGGTCGAGTTCAAGCACTGCATATCGGCAAAGCTTGGGTCACCGAACGACGAGGTGTTTGCGGGGCATCCGCTTGCCGGCAAGGGCCTGGAGCCTTACAGCGCCCAGCAGGTCAAGAACTCGCGATGGCTCGCCGAGCTTCAGAAGATCAACAGCGTGCACGCAGGTTACCGTCCCGAGATGTGGCAGCAGCGCAAGCACTACATCTTCTGGTTCCACGACGACACATTCGAGTGCATCGCCGAAGACTTCGAGGTCGAGTTGCACGATTGCTCGATGGCGGAGCTGCTGTCCAAAGCCTGCCGGCGATTGGTCGTGTAATCGGCTAGCGCATGAATCGTACGATGGTGACGTCGACGTCATCTGGCTCCGATTCGAGTGCCACCATCATCGACCCGGCGACCCGGCGACCGGGACGGGGTTGGGCACCAGACCCCAGTCGTCCGAAACACGGACGCCACCCCCACGTCGGCTGCTTGTGATCTCGCATTCTTCTGCGTGGCCACCTGCTTGCTCTAGCGAGCGAACATGTCGCGCCCACGTCAGGTCTTCAAGAACCAGCTGTATCTCGTCACCCGCCGCTGTACGCAGCGCCAGTTCCTGCTGCGGCCGGATGATGAGACCAACAACGCGTTTGCGTACTGCCTCGCGGAGGCCGCGCAGCGCTACGACATCGACGTCGTCCTGCCCACGGCGATGTCGAACCATCACCACACGGTCATCTACGATCGGCACGGCACGTATCCGCAGTTCGTCGAGCATTTTCACAAGATGCTCGCCCGCTGTATGAATGCGC
>DAIRFU010000273.1:0-361 GCA_036794935.1 Kofleriaceae bacterium
GAAGCGCGATGGTCGCGGACAGGCGCGCGAACACCTTGCGAATCGCCGCGCCGCCGATGATGCGCTCGCCGGCACTGCCGAGGTTGAAGGCGTCGTCACGCGCACTCAGCGCCTCGACGTAGGACGCGCGCGACGAGAAGGCGGTCCGCATCGCGGTGGCCAGCGGCGAGTCGTCGTGGGCATCGGGGATGGCATCGGGCATCGCGAGCTCGCCCTCGCGCGCGAGCCGGGCGGCGGTCGGGTTCGGCATCGCCTGCGCCCAGTGCAGCGCGCCGATGGTCCACGTGTCGCCGCGGATGGCGAGCACGGCACTGATCACGAACGAGGTGTCGCCGATCGAGAGCTGCTCGGCGAGCCAGCC
>DAIRFU010000273.1:371-9019 GCA_036794935.1 Kofleriaceae bacterium
CGATGAGCACGAACTTGCTTTTGCGGGCCCCCTCGGCGACGAGGACCTGACCGGCCGGCAGCGTCACCGGCGTCATCAGCGAGCCCAGGCGCGTCACGACGGACCTGGACACGCCGGCGAGCAGCGGGACACCCGTGCGCACCACCGCCCGCCGGTGGCTCGCCGAGCGTCGCGCGGAGCTGGCTGACGATCGCGTCGCGGCCCTCGGCGAGGTCGTGGGCGCCGAGGCCGAACGCGAACGCCGCATCGTCGAACAGCGGCGCGAGGTCCGCGGTGGTCGCCGAGGCGAGCGCGGCGTGGAGGCGCGGGACGAAGTCGTCGAGCGACGGCAACGGGACCGACGCATCAGCGAGGGGCGGCGCATCGGCGACGGGACCGGTGGGCAGCGCAGGGCTGGGATCGCCGGCCGCCGAGCCGCTGGAGGACCAGCCGGACGCGGGACGCGTCGCCGCGACGTCGCGCGCGCCGGCACCGTCGTCACCCATGATCGCGGCGACCACGATGATGCCGAGCGCGATCAGCGTGAGCGCGATGGCGCCGATCACGAGCGGCTTGTTGGGGGCACCACCGCTGGTGCCGGTGCGGATCAGCTGGGTGGACGTCGAGCGGGCGACTCCGACGCCCTCGAGGGTGGTGGCCGCGGAGGGCTCGGTGGCACTGCTCGGTGGCTCGGCACGCGAGCGGCGGCGGAGCTTCAGGGCGGTCGGCGCGGCGACGATGCACAGCGTGGCGGCGACGAACATGCCGATCGCGGCCGCATCGATCAGGGTGTCGGCGGTCGCGAGCTCGTCGGCGGGCAGCAGATGAAGGAGCGCACCGATCGCGGCGCCACCCCGGACGAGACCGAGGCCGAGGCCGATGTCGAGGCCGGCGGCGAGCGCGAGCGGGACGAGCCGGCCATGCCAGACGAGGGGACCGCACACGAGGGCAGCGATGGCGGCCACCGCCGTCGCGATCGCGCTGGTGGTGCTGATGCGCAGATCGTGGGCGATCGGCAGCGCGGCGACCGCGAGGACGAGGCACACCGCACCGCTCAGCAGGGTCAGCAGGCCCGCCGCGATCAGCAGCGCCCGTGATGGCTGCGTGGCCGACGACATCTCCGTCGGAGATGCTACCGCTCACTCGTTCGAGATGTTCCCGGCGAGCTCGTAGATCGGCGCCTGCGGATACCAGTAGCTCGCACCCGCGACGAGCGAGACGACGGCGGCGACCACGACGTAGAGCGCGAGGGAGCGCGGCCGGGCGACGAGCAGCGCGACCACGGCGGCGAGGCCGGCGAGCGGCGCACCCCAGATCCACGCGGGATGGATGGTCAGCCGGGTCAGCGTGGGGACCGAGACGCCGCCGAAATCGCGGTACAGGCCGCGCAGGTCGCCGAGTGTGGCCGAGTACGCGAGGTGACCGAGCGCGATGAAACCTGCGAAGCCGGCGAACACGCCGTGCCAGAAGCTCGGCTTCTCGCGCGTGCTGGTCGTGGTCAGCATCACTCGACCGCGGGCGGCGGAGGTGGCGAGGTGCGCACGCGCAAGGGGACGAGCGGCGCGCCGTTCGAGCGGTTGGCGAGCTGGCCGCACGCGGCATCGATATCATCGCCGCGCGGCGTGCGCAGGTACGTGGGCAGCCCGAGGCGCCTGCACTCGGCCTGGAACGCGTCGATCACGGCCGGCGCGGGCCGCTGATACGGCGCCTCCGGGTGCGGGTTCCACGGGATGAGGTTGACCTTGCACTTGAGGCCACGCAGCAGCTTCGCGAGCTGGCCGGCGTCGCGCAGCGAGTCGTTGACGCCGGCGAGCAGGACGTACTCGAACGTGATCCGGCGGCGCTGCTCGAGCGGGTACGCGCGCAGCGCGGCGAGCAGCTTGCCGATGTTCCACTTGCGGTTGATCGGCATGATCTGGTCGCGAATGGTGTCGTTGGGCGCGTTGAGCGAGACCGCGAGGTTTGGCCGGATATCCTCGTTGCCGAGCTTCTCGAGCTTGGGGACGAGGCCCGCTGTCGAGACCGTGATCCGGCGCTGCGACAGACCGGCACCCTTGTCGTGGGTGAGGATCCGCAGCGACTTGATCATGTTGTCGTAGTTGTGGAGTGGCTCGCCCATCCCCATGTAGACGAGGTTGGTGAGCCGGCGTGTCGGCTCCACCTCGGCGAGCAGCCGGCGCGCGAGGTAGACCTGATCGACGATCTCGCCGGCATCGAGGTTGCGCTTGAGGCCGAGCTTGGCGGTGGCGCAGAACTGACAATCGACGGCGCAGCCGACCTGCGACGAGATGCACTGCGTGGTCTTGTCGCCATCGGGGATGATGACGCTCTCGATCGAATGACCGTCGCGGGTGACCAGGCGGAGCTTGCGGGTACCGTCGTGCGAGGTCTGGACCTCGGCGACCGCGAGGGTTCCGATCTGTGCGCGCTCGGCGAGCTCGGCGCGAGCCTCGCGCGGCAGGTTCGACATCTCGTCGAAGTCGCGCGCACCCTTCTCGTGGACCCAGCGCCACACCTGCTCGCCGCGAAAGCGCGGCCAGCCCTGCGCCACGGCGAACGCCTCGGCGTCGGCGAGCGCCATCGCGCGCAGATCGGGCTTTTCCACCCCCGCTAGGTACTACGGCGGGCGCTCGCTGCCAAAGGGATTTCTCGGAACCGCCCCGGCACGTCGACTGCACGAAACCACGGGCATGAAGAAGCTGGCCTGGACGGCACTGGTTGCGGTGGTTTCCGCGCTGGCTACGCGCGTCGCGGTGCGCGCGATCGATCGGCTGTGGCGCGGTGTCACGAACGAGGCACCGCCCCCGGAGCCGTTCTGGGCCAAGTTCGTCGTCGGGAGAGTCAGCAAGGCGGCGGCATCACCCTCGTAGGAGAAACCTGTATGGACACAACGCGAACCATGGCCTCGGAAGAGGAGAGCGGTCAGTTCGGTGATCTGGTCCGCCGGATCACCGACAATATCAAGACGCTCGCCAAGGACGAGCTGGAGCTCGCGAAGGGCGAGGTCACGTCGAGCGCGAAGACGGCCGCGTTCGAGGGCGCCGCGATCGTGCTCGGCGGCATCGTCGCGCTGATCGGCCTCGGCATGCTGTGCGTCGCGGCGGTCGCCGCGCTCGGAGGCTGGATCTCCGCGCTCTGGCTGCGCCTGCTGATCATGGCCGCGATCTACATGATCGCCGGCGGGATCGTCGCGGGCACGTTCGCCAAGCGCCTCAAGCAGGACGCGGCCCCGGACACCACCGTGGTCGGCTACGAGGCGAAGCGCACGTTAGCCGGCGTCAAGCACGCGCTCAGCCACAACGAAAGGCCCACCCATGCGTGATCGAGAAGTGATCGAACGAGAGATGTTCCGCGCGCGCGAGGATCTCGAATCCAACCTCGCCGAGCTCAAGCACTCGGTCGTCGAGAAGGTCGACGTCAAGGCCCGCGCGAAGGTCGCGCTCGAGAAGGGCAAGCTGATGGCGGCGGACGCGTTCGAGCGCGGCAAGCACAGCGCGCACGACTACGCGGTGCGCGGCAAGGAGGGCGCGCGCGAGCTCGCCCGCAAGGGCAGCGACCGGGCCTACTTCACGTACCTGAAGGCGAAGGACCGGCCCGCGCTGACGGCCTCGATCATCGGCGGGCTCGTCGCGGCTGGCGTGCTCGTCTACGTCGGCCGTCGCAAGGACTGGTGGTGATCACTTCACGGTGATCGTCAGCCGGGTCGAGAACGAGTCGCGGACACCCTTGATTCCCTCGAGGGCCGGCTCGATCGCGGCTCGCACGCATTCATCGGCACTGGCTTGCGGGCCGGCGGGCATCGCGACCGCCGGCTCGATCTTCATCGAGTACCGGCCCGGCTCGTCGTCATACTCCGATGGGTGGTACTTCGAGGTCACGCCGATCGAGGTCGCCAGCGCCGTCTTGCGCGTCGCCTGGTTGTAGGTCTCCCAGCACGCGATCAGCGCGCCGCGCAGGTCCGGCTGCATGATCCGGGCGGGGATCAGCGGGAACGTCTTCTTGTCGATCGCGGGTAGCGGGGTGACGGTGACCTGGAGCTTGTCGGTCGCGGGCTTCTGCGGCGCGCGCGTCAGGTAGACGTCGGCGAGCTGGGTCCGGCCGAGCGTCAGCGGGTCGAGCCCCGCCTCGCCGATCAGCGCGAGATCGGCGAGCGCGCGCTCGCGCAGGGCGCCGCCCGGAGGGAGGGCCAGCACGCAGCGGTGGAGCACCCGCGCACCGAGCTCCGCGTTCTCCTTCTTCGTCCGGGCCGCCGCCAGCGCGCTGCCGTAGGCGCAGTCGATATCGGGCGGCAGCGCGAGCTTCTCGGTGTCGTAGTGACCGAGCGCGCGGTTGTAGGCGTCGATCGCGGCGTTGAGCTCGCCCTTGGCGCGCAGCTGAGTACCGAGCGCCGCGAAGTAGTCGCCGACCGTCGAGCGCGCCGTGCGGCGGCACATCCGGTCGAAGCACCGGAGGCCCTCGGCACAGTCGACGCTGGCACCGCAGCCCTCGTACTCCTTCGAGCGGCTCTCGGCGCGTGCCTGGGGATCGGATGCCTTCGCGCGCGAGTCACACGCGGGCAGCGCGGCGATCATCGCGAGCACGAGAAAACAGCGGCTCGTTGGTCCACCCATGGCCTGGCATCATAACACCCGACTCGACTCGCCGAGCCAGACGAGGCCGCCGACCACGAGCCCCGCGCTCGCGAGCGCCGACACGTACACCCCGACGAGCGCGTCGGGGGTCGCGCCCCAGAGGCCGAACCACAGCAGCGACAGCGCGCCGACCCCGACCGCGGTGAGCGCCGCCCGCCGCTCCGAGCAGCCACTGCGCCCGATCACGCCGAGCAGCGCGCACCCGAGGAGCAGCTCGGCGATCCCGAGCGGCCCGACGACGACGACGAGCAACGCGCCGCCGACGATCGTGAGCCACGCGAGGATGCGGAGCGCGACCACCGTGTGACGCAGGCTGCGCACGGTCGCGGTCGCGGTGCCGAGCGCGAGCACCAGACCGTACAGGTACGGGTGCCAGAACATCGGCATCGCGACCGGGTACACCGGCTCGCTGCACCCCTTCACCGCGGGCAGAAACAGACACACGAACAGCAGCAACCCGGCGGGTCCGGTGACGCGGCGGTGCCGTCGCTGGCCGAGCTCGAGCTCGACCCGCGCGCGCGGCAGATCCACCGCACTCGTGTAGGGCCCCACCCGTACGAGCATGCCACGACCTCGCGGAGCCCCCGCAACCGGGAAGTTTTCGCAACGTCAGTGGCGACGCAGCAGGTCGCCGATGGTCTCGCGCACCTGCGGGTTCGTCTCGATCTCGTGGTGCTGGCGAAGAATCGGCAGCACGTCGGCGTTGTCCATCTGGGCGAGTGCCTGGGTCGCCGCCGCGCGCAGCGCGCCGCTCTCCTGGCGCAGCACCATGACGAGGAACTCGCCGGCCTCGACCGTCTGGATCTTGCCGATCGATTGCAGCGCCGCCGCACGGACGTCGGGGTCGGTGCTCTCGCGGTAGATGCGGGCGAGCGGGTTGAACGCGTGCGGGAAGTGGAGGCCGCCGATCGCGACGAGTGCGGCCTCGCGGACCTTGGCGTCGCCATCCGCGAGTGCCTTGCGCACGATCACGAACGAGCGCTTGAAGTAGAGGAAGCGCAGCGCGCGCACGGCGGCACGGCGGATCGCCGGCTCGGGCGACGCGAACAGCTTCTCGAGCGGCGACAGCGCCGCGTACGACTGCAGCTCGCCGAGCTTCTCGGCGACGTCGACGAGCGTGTCCGTGTCGCCCTGCGCGTTGCGGGTCTGCGCCTCGGACAGGTTGAGCAGCACGACCAGCGCGCGCCGGCGGATCCCGTTCGGGTAGCGCAGGTCACCGACGATCGACGCCGCGACCGCGAACGCGTCGCCGTCCATCTCCCACTCGAGCAGATCGACGAACCAGATGTCGGCGTACGCGTGCTGCTGCTTGAGATAGTCCGGCAGCCCGGGCAGCTCGACCGGCGGCGCGGCGAGGCCCTTGTAGCGCTGGGCGATGGTCGAGAACCGCTTCTTCTGGCGATCGGTGAGATCGAGCCCGGCGAGCCGATCGAAGCACTCGCGCACCGACGGGTAGTCGCCGACGGCGGAGTGCTGCGACGCGGCGGCGAGTAGCGCGTTCTCGGTCATCTGCACCGGCACGCCGGTCTCGATGAACTTGTCCGCGCAGCGCATCCAGGTCAGCGCACTCTTGTGCTGGTAGTGGCGGTCATACGGCAGGCCGGCACGCGCCGCGAACGCGGCCGCCTCCTGATACAGCGTGGCCGCCGCGTGCAGCTCGCTGCGTTCGAGCGCGAGCTTGATGAAGTCCTCGTAGTACTGCAACACGTAGAACTTGAGGTTGTCCTCGCGCAGCACGCGGATGCAGTTGACGTAGCCCTCGGCGAGGTTCTCGAACTGCGCCGATTCCTTGCCGAGCTTGAGCAGGATCTGGAAGCAGTCGAACGCGCGCTCGAGCTCGCCGACCTGCTCGAAGTCGTCGGCGACCTGCTCGAGCTTGCGCTGGCTCTCGATCAGCGCGCGGCGCGCCTCGGTCGAGTGCGGATCGAGGCGGACCGCGGCGAGGCCGTAGTTGAAGTGAACGAGCGCCGCCTCGTACGGGCGATGGCCGAGCTCGGGGTGGTGGAGCAGCCCGCGCCAGGCCGCGGTGGCCTCGGTGTACTGCTTCGCGCGCTCGAACGAGACGGCGGCGTGGACCGGCAGCTTTGCCTGCTGATAGAGCTGGGCCGCCTCCGACCACTTCTTCTCGATCTCGGCGAGCCGGGCGCGCAGCGCGACGTGCTCGTCGCCGGCGAGCTGGCCACGCGCCATGTCGAAGTAGTGCAGGTAGAGGTAGACGAACGCCGCCTCGCGCTGGCGGCCGAGGTGGCGATAGATCTCGCCGAGCCGGCGCAGCCAGTCGTCGTACTCGTAGTTGATGACGTGGGTCTGACCGATCAGCTCGCGGTAATGACGCTCGGCGTCCGCCCACCTGCCCTGCTGGACGAACGCCTCGGCCTGATCGGCCGTGCTCTCGATCGAGTTGAACGTGCGGCGCGCCACCTTCGTGCCGTATAGCACGGCGACGCGCCGCGACTCGCGTCGCTTACCGACCGGTTACGGCGCGACCGGGTCCGAGGACGTGACGGAGAACGTGCCCTCGAACGCGGGGAGCAAGCTGCCGCACGAGTTCCAGGTCGCGCCCCCGTTATAGGTGATCTCGTGATCCGCGGTCCAACCGGAGAAGTAGCGCGGTTGGCCGGAAGAATAGCCGACCATGTGTCGGAAGGGCTGCACCATCAACTTGATGTTCTCCGTGTAGTTCGGCGTCGACGAGTAGATGACGATGCCGTAGCCGTTACCGAGTGAACCGCCACAGCCGGCGTTCTCGGACCCGCGGCCCGGAATGATCACGCGATCACCGTTGCCGAGCACGATCATGCGGTCGTGAGAAGGCGAGTAGAATTGCATGCCAAGATCCGAGCTGGACGAGGTCAACAAGTCGTACGGCGACCACACGCCGACCTTCGCACCGGACTGCTGGTACACGACGGTACCGGTGTTATCGAGCAGCGTGAACGTAAGCATCGTGCCCGAGCTCGCCGCGCACGCGTCGAACCAGTCGTTGGTGGTCAGGTCCTCGGCGGACGTGTTCGTGAACGTGAAGCACGCGGGCGAGCACGCCACGGTCGCCGTGACGTCGGCCGTACCGACCATCCCCGATCCCGACGACACGCTGCAGATTCGATCGCTGGGCTGGCTCTTCACGGTGACGTTGTAGGCGGTACCGCTCGCGACCGGCGTCGCGAACGTGACCGTGCCATCGGCCGAGACGGTCACGTCGTCGCCGCCGTTGTTCTGCAGCACGACCGTGCCCGTCGCGAGGCCGCTGACCGCGGCGTGGATCGTGTACGGGTTTCCGGTGCACGTCACCGTGACGTCGCTGATCGCGCCTACCCCGACCACGCCGCTGCCGCTGGTGACCTCGCAGGTCTGCGCGTACGGCGATGCCGGGTTCGTCTTGACCGTGACCGCGTAGGCGCCACCGCTGGGCACCGTCGTGGTGAACGCGAACGTGCCGTTGGCGCTGACCGAGAGGTCGTCGGCGCCGTTGTTGCGCAGCACGACCGCCACGCCGCTCGCGAGGCCGGTCACCGTGCCGCCGACCGTGAACCGATCGGTCGTACACGCGACGGCGACATCGGTGACGTCGGCCGCGCCGACCGTGCCACTGCCGGCGGTCACCACGCACGTCTGCTTGATCGGGCTCGCCGGGTCGGAGAGCACGCTGACCGCGTAGGTCGCCCCGCTCGCGACCGTCGCGGGGAACGCGAACGCGCCGTTCGCGGTGAGCTCGAGATCGTCGCCCCCGTTGTCCTGCAGGACGACCGTGCCGGAGAGCCCGCTGACGGTGCCGCCGATCGTGAAGCGATCGGTCGTGCAGTTGACCATCACGCTCGTCACGTCGCCGCCGCCGACCGTGCCCGTGCCACCGGAGACCGTGCAGGTCTGGCTCGGCGCCGTCGGCTGGGCCGCGACCGTGACGGCGAACGTCGCGCCGCTCTCGATCGACGTCGGGAACACGAACGAGCCATCCGCGGCGACCGCCAGATCGTCACCGGCATTGGTCTGGAGCACCAGCCCCGTGCCGACGAGGCCGCTGACCGTGCCGCCGACCGT
>DAIRFU010000274.1:0-6304 GCA_036794935.1 Kofleriaceae bacterium
GTGGGCGCCATCGACAGGGTCAAGTGCGGACGCTCGCGTCCCCGTAGGCGCGACCGACCGCGTGAACCGCGGAGCTCGCGCGTCCGCGGGCGCGACCGACCGGATGCCGCGCAGCTCGCGGGTCCGTGGGCGCGACCTGAACTGCGGAGCTCGCGTCCCCGTGGGCGCGACCGACACGGTCGATACGGTCACGCTGGTCGCCCTTGCGCCCGGAGCTCGAAAGGGTCACGGATCAGCGCATCGACCGTCGGCGGAGAGCCACGGCCAACAGGGGAGGCCATCGTCGTCCTCCTCTCCGTCGTCCGTCCCTTCGCCCCGGCCGCGGCGACCGACAGGATCCAGCGAGGTCCCGCCGGTGGACGCGCCCGATCGGTGGCGCGAGCCCCCGGTTGCGCTCGCGCTCCTCCCATTTCATCGACGGGCGGCCACGGACGCGTGCTATCGCAGCGGGCGCCGCAGCTCTAGTCGGCGATCTCGCGCAGCTTGCGCAGCATCTCGCGCGCCTCGTCACAGTGCGTGGCGGCGTCCTTCAACGACTGCCGGATCAGCTCGAAGCTAGCGCGCGGGATGTCGTGCGCGAACTGCTCGAACTCGCCCTCCGCGGCCATCACATCGATGCGCAGGCTCGAGAGCAGATCATTGAGCGACGTCGCGGCCTCGGCGGTCATCGCGGCGATCTCGAGCGCGCGCTTGACCTTCACGCTGCCGGCCTCGACCTTCATCGACTGCTCGGCCTTCTCGAGGCGACTCTTCAGGTTGTCGCGCTCGATCTCGATCATCGACAGATCGTTCTCGAGGTCCTCCATCCGGCGGACGTTGTCCTCGCGGAACTTCTGACTGCGATACATGCGCAGCTCGGTCTGGAGCTGCTCGACGCGCCGGCGCAGGACGCGGATCTCGGCCTCGGCCTCGCTGTTTTGCGCACCGCCGCCGAGGGCGGCCATCGCGGCACCATGCGGCTGGCCGGGCTGTGCGTTCGGGTTCATCGCGGCCACGTGGCCGGTCGGTCCGGCAGGCGCGACCGCGCCCATGCCCGGGTGCTGCATCATCGGCGCGGGGCCGGACGGCGCCGGAGCCGCGGGGTCGCCGAGCTGGGCATTATCGACGAAGCGAAGCCAGAGACTCCCGCAGCGCACCGCATCGCCGTGCTTGAACAGGTGGCTCTGCACCCGCTGCTCCTGGAAGTACACGCCGTTGGCGCTCGATAGATCCTCGAGGACGTAGCCGCCGCCGCCCCAGAAGATGCGCGCGTGGTGGCGCGAGACCATCGCGTCGTCGGTGCGGATCGCGCAATCCATCGCGCGCCCGACCCTGATCTCGGTGGAGGTCAGGTCGAGGGAGCCTTCGATGCCCTGCGCATCGCGCCAGAGGAGTCGTGGCACGCCCCGAAAAGGTACGTGAACGCGCCGATCTCCACAAGTTCTCCTAGTCCCTGGGATCGGCGAACGGAACACGGTTTTCCCATACGCGGATCGGCCCCGCGTGGTAAGTGAGCGCCATGTGCGGGGTGTTCGGCATCCACGGTCACGACGAAGCGGCCAACATCGCGTACCTGGGCATGCACGCGCTCCAGCACCGCGGCCAGGAGTCGGCGGGGCTCGTCGCCGCGGAGGACGGCAAGCTCCGGCGCCATGTCGCGATGGGCCTGGTCAGCGACGCGTTCAACCGCGACGTGCTCGCCCGGTTGCCCGGCTCGGCGGCGATCGGCCACGTCCGCTACTCGACCGCGGGCAGCTCGGAGCTGCGCAATGCCCAGCCATTCCTGTTCGACTACGCCGGCGGCACGATCGCCATCGCGCACAACGGCAACCTGGTCAACGCCGCCGAGCTCCGCGCCGAGCTCGAGGCCGCCGGGTCGATCTTCCAGACCTCGAGCGACACCGAGGTCATCGTTCACCTGATGGCCAAGGCCCGCCAGCCGGACGTGCTCGGCAAGCTGCAGGCCGCGCTCGAGCGGGTGCGCGGCGCGTACTCGCTCGTCGTGCTCGCGAACGACGGGCCGAGCACGAAGCTGATCGGCGTGCGTGATCCGAGCGGCTTCCGTCCGCTCGTGCTCGGCCGGCTCAAGGACTCGTACGTGCTGTCGAGCGAGACGTGCTCGTTCGATCTCATCGAGGCCGATCTGCTGCGCGAGCTCGAGCCCGGCGAGATCGTGGTGATCGAGAACGGCGGCATGGCGTCGCACCGCCTGCCCCAGACCGCCGAGCGGACGTTTTGCGTGTTCGAGCACGTCTACTTCGCGCGCCCCGACTCGCGGGTCAACGGCAAGAGCGTCTACCGCGCCCGCGAGATGATGGGCATGAAACTGGCCGAGGAGGCGCCCGTGCAGGGCGACGTCGTGATCCCGGTGCCGGACTCCGGCGTGCCCGCGGCGATCGGCTACTCCAAGCAGAGCGGCATCCCGTTCGAGATGGGGCTCATCCGCAGCCACTACGTCGGCCGCACGTTCATCGAGCCGCAGGACTCGATCCGGCACTTCGGCGTCCGCCTCAAGCTGTCGCCCGTGCGCTCGATCGTCGACGGTCAGCGCGTCGTCGTGGTCGATGACTCGCTCGTCCGCGGCACGACGAGCCGCAAGATCGTCAAGATGCTGCGCGCGGCGGGCGCGAAGGAGGTCCACCTCCGGATCAGCGCGCCGCCGACCACGCATCCTTGCTACTACGGCATCGACACGCCAACCCGCAGCGAGCTGGTCGCCGCGTCGCACTCGGTCGACGAGATCAACACGTACGTGACGAGCGATACGCTCGCGTACCTCTCGCACGAGGGCATGATGCAGGCGGTCGGCTCGGAGACGGGGAAGGGCTACTGCTCGGCGTGCTTCACCGGCAAGTACCCGGTCCCGCTCGGCCAGGGCTCCGACCTTGTCACCCTGCGTCGCGCCAAGGTATAGAAGGTCCGCCATGGCGATCGAAGGAACCGACGTGCGCGCGGTGCGCGCGCAGCTGAAGGAGCTCTCCGGGAAAGTGACCGAGCTCCGGAGGTTGCTTTGACGTCGACCACAAGCGCCTGAAGATCGAGGAGCTCGACTCGCTCGCGGCACGGCCGAACTTCTGGGACGATCAGAAGAAGGCGCAGTCGCTGCTCCGCGACAAGAAGCACCTCGAGCAGGTCGTCGTGTCGTGGGATGCGCAGGTCCGCGCGCTGTCCGATGCCGAGGTGCTGCTCGACCTCGCCGAGGAGGTGAGCGACGAGGCGTCGGCCACGGAGGCGGCCGGCCAGGTCGGCGCGATCCAGAAGTCGCTCGACGAGCTCGAGTTCAAACGCATGCTGTCGGGCGAGCTCGATCCGGGCGGCGCGATCGTCCAGATCACGGCGGGCGCCGGTGGCGTCGATGCCAGCGACTGGGCGCAGATGCTGATGCGCATGCTGATCCGGTTCTGCGAGCGCAAGGGCTGGAAGGTCGAGGTCCTCGAGGAGATGCCCGCCGAGGAGGCCGGTATCAAGCAGGCGACGTTCACGGTCGCCGGCGACTACGCGTACGGCCTGCTCAAGGCGGAGAACGGCGTGCATCGCCTCGTCCGGGTATCGCCGTTCGACGCCAACGCGCGCCGGCAGACCTCGTTCGCCGCGGTGACGGTCACGGCGGACATCGACGACGACATCGAGGTCCAGATCAACGACGTCGACCTGCGCATCGACACCTATCGCGCGGGCGGCGCCGGCGGCCAGCACGTCAACAAGACCGACTCCGCGGTACGCATCACGCACATGCCGACCGGCATCGTCGTGCAGTGTCAGAACGAGCGCAGCCAGCACGCGAACAAGGATCGCGCGTTCAAGCTGCTGCGTGCCAAGCTGTACGACTACGAGATCGCCAAGCGCGAGGCGAAGGCCGCCGAGGACGCGAAGGCACGGCTCAAGATCGAGTGGGGCTCGCAGATCCGCAGCTACGTGCTGTTCCCGTACCAGCAGGTCAACGACCACCGCACCGAGCTGAAGACGAGCGACGTCAGCGGCGTGCTCGACGGCGATCTCGACGATCTGATCCGCACGTTCCTGCTGCAGGCCGCGAACCACGCCGTGAGCTGACGCTACGGCGCCGCGCGCTCGATGGCCGCGAGCAGGGCGTCGGCCGAGTGACCGGCGCCCTCGAACTTCTGCGCGCCGATGAAGATCGTCGGGAAGCCCTCGAGCTTCGCGGCACGCGCGTCCGCCACGTCCTGCTCGATGCGCTGGTGCAGCTCCGCGCTCGCGAACGTCTCGCGGTACTTCGCGAGGTCGCAGCCGATCCGCACGGCGATCGCCTCGCAACCCGCCGGGTTCAGCTGCTCGGGCGGGACCGTGAACAGCTCCCTCGCCATCTCCTCGCCCTTGCCCTGCGCGTCGGCGCTGCACCACGCCATGGCCGCCGGTACCGCATACGTGTGGCTCGGCAGCGGCACCATCTTGCGGACGATCCGGACCGGCTTGTCGGTGCGCGCGAGCGCCTCGCGCAGCTTCTTGTCGAGCGCGCGACAGAACGGGCACTGGAAATCGACGAACTCGACGATCGTCACCTCGCCGGGTCTCTGCTCCTTCGCGATCGACGCGGGGAGCGGCTCGGTCGCGGCGATCGGCTCGTCGCGGTGGGCGTAGAGGCCGAGCCCGAGCACGACGAGCGCGGCGGCGGGAACGGTCGCCGCGATGTTCGGCAGCGACGGGCGCAGCGTGCCCGCACCGGCGAACACCGCGATGCCGCCGAGGATCGCGGCCGGATCGGCGACGAGGCACAGCTTGCACCAGGTGCCGATCGCGAGGCCCTGGATCAGGATCAGGCCGATGCCGGCGAGGGCACCGGCGGCCGCGAGCCCGAGCCGCAGGCGCCGGCGGGGCCGAAACGACAGCACGGCCATCGCGGTGAAGTACACGATACCGACGGCCGGCAACGGCACGCCCAGCGGGGCCGCCCAGGCCGAGGCGCGCACGGTCGCGCAGCCGCTCTCCGCGCAGAACTGCGGCGCCGGCGCGAGGTAGTCGAACAGGCTCGCGATGCTGGCCCCGAATCCGACGAGCGCGAACGCGAGGGCGAAGAAGCCGAGCGCACGAGATCGCATACCGCTCGAACCTACCGCGCCTTTCGCGGAATTCCGCGCGCCGGTGCGTTGCCAGTTTCTCGCGCTACTGCTTCGTACCCGTGAAGCCGGTCATGAACTTCAGCTCGGCGCCGACGAGTGCCGCCTGGTTCGTGCCGTTCATCGTGCCGGCGAAGAGGCACGTGCCCGCGTAGCCGATCGTGACGAGGCCGGCGCTCATCCCGGTGGCCTCCCAGTCCGTGCCCGCGTCGCCGGCGGTGTCGAGGCTCGCGTCCGCGACGGAGTAGCCGAGCATCGCGCAGTTGATCCCGTTGGTGACGATGCCGCCGCCGAGGTAGAGCCGGAACGTGTCGCCATGCTCGCCGATCACGCCGAAGTGCTCGGTCGTCGCGACGGTGACGTCGCCGTCACACACGAGGTCGCAGTTCGGGTTGCTCGTGCCCGCGCCGCACGTGCCGGGCTCGGGCTTCATCAGCGCACCCATGCACGACTGCTGGGGCAGGTTGACGATCATCTGGTGCTGGTGGTCGACGTCGCGCTGCTCGATGACAACGCGGTCCGGCCATGCCTCGCTCGGACACACGATCTCGGGGCGGGAGCAGTCGAGATCGAACGTGTACGGCGTGCCCTGGTGATCGATCGTGAACTGGCCGCCGCCGGCGCCGAGCTCGGCGTGATACACGGCGCCGCCGATCTTCACCTCGATGCCGATCGTGTCGTCGTACGCGATGTCCCAGGTACCGCGGACGTCGGGCGCGGGAGAGGTCGAGCCGGCGGCGCAACCATCTCCTTGCGCGCCCATGACGAGGGGGAGGGATCCGACGAGCAAGGCCAGGCGCAGGGTCTTCATCATGCCGGTCCTCAGTTCAAAGGCCGGACCAGGCGGTTTCTGCGTCACACCGCGGACTTGGCGCGTCGCCGCTGTCGCGGACCTCGACGTGAACGGCCGGATACGCCGGATTCTGCAGTCCGGGTCGTGAACCGCCGGTCACGCGTGGCGGATCAGTGCGCGGCGGCGGCGCTGCCGGTCGCGGGCGCCTGCGTCGTGGCGAGCGCCTGCTTGGCCGCCTCGAGGTTGCGCGGCGACTGCTGGCCGGCGGGCAGCGACTCCCACAGCGTGACCGCTTGTTCGCGATAGCGGTGCTCGGTCGCCAGGTCGCCCGCGGCCTTCGCGATCTCCGCGCGCTGCGCGAGCAGCCGGCCCTTGCGCGGGCCGTAGACGAGGCCGAGCGCGCGCTCGGTCCACGTCGCTGCTTCGGGCAGCTTGCCGCCGCGCAGGTACAGCCAGC
>DAIRFU010000274.1:6314-9017 GCA_036794935.1 Kofleriaceae bacterium
TACGCGTAGACCTCGGCGCGTGGCCAGATGTACGTCATCTTGCCGAGCGGCGTCGTCGCCTTCGCGTACGCGTCGTCGACCAGCGCGCGCGATCGCTCGGCGACCTGCTTGGCGTCCGCGCTCTTGCCGGCGGCGTCGAGTGCGTCGCGCAGGTAGCCGAGTGCCTCGGCGCGGTCGTCGACGGACAGCGGCGCCTTGGTATCGGCGAGGATCGCCTGCCAGCGCGCGATCGCGCGGCCCCGGATCGTCTTCGCGCGAGCGCGCAGCGCTGCGTCCGCGGCAGCGTCGCCGAGCGCCTCCTCGGCGCAGCCGTCCGCGTACGCGATGAAGTTTGTCGAGAGCGCCGAGCTGCCGGCAGTCTCGAGGAACTTGTCGGCGATGTCGAGGCAGGCCCGGGTGTCGTGCCGCTTGGCCTTGACCATCACGAGATCGAGCAGCAGCTCCTCGCGACGCGGCCAGCCCTCGGGCATCGCGGCGAGCGCGGCGGCCAGCTCCTCGTCGGCGGTGTCGAGATCCTGCTTGGCGAGCGCGCGCTCGGCGCCGAGCAGCCGCGCGTCGGCGACCGCACCGCCGCCGGTGGCCGCGCGCGCACCGGATGCGAGGAAGTCGCGGAACTGGGTGACCGTCGCGGCGCCGACGAAGCGCGCGAGCACGGCCTCGTCGTTGCCGATCACGTAGAACGTCGGCCACGCCGAGGGCGCGAACGTGCCGACCGGCGCCGCGTTGGCCTCGCGATCGGTGTCGAGCGACGCGAACACGAACTTCGGCGCGTCCGCGGTGAACGCGGGATCGGTGAACACCGTGGTCTGCATCGACAGGCACGTGTGGCACCACGGTGCCCACAGATCGAGCACGAGCGGGACCTTCTTCTCGCGCGCGCACGCGAGTGCTGCCGCGTAGTCGTCTTCGATCCACGCGAGCGGCCCTTTCACCTCGGCCTTCGCGCACGGGCTCGCGGCGACCGGTGTGGCGGGAGGCGTGGCGGCCGCTTGCGGTTCGTGCTTCTTGCAGGCGAATCCGAGCACGCAGACGAGCAGGGCGAGGCGCGTCATATGCGGGCGTGATAGCACGGCTTTGATGATGTAAGGTGCGCCCCTCATGTCGTCCCGCGACCCCGAGCCACCCGAGTCCACTCTCGAGCGCATCATCCACGAGCGCCGGGAGAAGGCCGCCAAGTTACGCGCGCAGGGCTCGGATCCGTATCGCAACGACGTCGGGCCGACGACGTCGCTCGCCGGCGTGCGCGCGAAGTACGCGCCGACCAAGCCGGAGACCCCCGCGAGCAGCATGGCGCCGATCGACGGTGATCTGCTGCGCGTCGCCGGCCGCGTGATGAACAAGCGCGCGGTCAGCAAGAAGCTCGTGTTCGCGCCGATCCGCGACACCACGGGCGAGATCCAGCTGTTCATCAACATCGAGCACCTCGCGCCCGAGGACTTCCAGGCCGTGTTGCCGCAGCTCGACGCCGGGGACATCGTCGCCGCCGAAGGGCCCGCGGTGTGGACGAAGACCGGCGAGCTGTCGATCCTGGTCAAGCGGCTGTGGCTGGTGACCAAGTCGCTGCGCCCGCTGCCCGACAAGTGGCACGGCCTCACCGACGTCGAGCAGCGCTACCGGCAGCGCTACGTCGATCTCGCGGTGTCGCCCGAGGTCCGCGACGTGTTCCGCAAGCGCTCGGCGATCGTCCGCGGCATCCGTCGCTTCCTCGATGCGCGCGGGTTTCTCGAGGTCGAGACCCCGATGATGCACCCGATCATCGGCGGTGCCGCGGCGCGTCCGTTCGTCACGCACCACAACGCGCTCGACATGAAGCTGTACATGCGAATCGCTCCCGAGCTGTACCTCAAGCGGCTCGTGGTCGGTGGATTCGAGCGGGTTTACGAGATCAACCGCAACTTCCGCAACGAAGGGTTGTCGCGTCAGCACAACCCCGAGTTCACGATGCTGGAGTTCTACCAGGCGTACGCGACGTACACCGATCTCATGGATCTCACCGAACAGATGGTCGGCGACCTCGCCATGGAGGTGAACGGCAGCCCACACGCGACGTGGGACGGCCAGGAGGTCGAGCTGGCGCCGCCGTGGCGCCGGATCAGCGTGCAGGATGCCGTGCGCGACCTCGGCCATGTCGCCGAGGCGTCTCGCGTGTTCGCCGATCCGGCATTTGCCGCAGAGACCGCGGTGGGCCTCGGTATCTCGCCCGGTGAGATCGCGCGCGCGCTGCTCGAGGGCGTGCCCCAGGGCGCGCTCGGGGTCGATCCCGAGGAGGCCGTCGCGGGCTTCAAGGATCCGAGCCGGCGGCCGACGCTGGCGGCGCAGATGATCGAGCGCTATCCCAATGAGGTGGAACGCCGCGTGCGCGCCGGTCACATCGGCTATCTCGTGTTCGAGGCGGTGGCCGAGGCCAAGCTCGTGCAGCCGACGTTCCTCACGCAGTTCCCGCTCGCCGTGTCACCGCTCGCGCGCAAGAACGAGGCGGATCCGGCGTTCTGCGATCGGTTCGAGCTATTCGTGTGCGGCAAGGAGATCGCGAACGGGTTCTCCGAGCTCAACGATCCCGACGACCAGCGCTCGCGCTTCGTCGCCCAGCTCGCCGCCAAGGCAGCCGGTGCCGCCGAGACGATGGACTACGACGAGGATTACTGCCGCGCGCTCGAGATCGGCATGCCGCCGGCGGCGGGCGAGGGCATCGGCATCGATCGC
>DAIRFU010000275.1:0-9015 GCA_036794935.1 Kofleriaceae bacterium
GGCGCCGTGGGACCGGGTGCTCGCGATCGCGCTCGCCGCGTCACTCATCATCGCCGTCTCGGTCCGCCACGCGCGCAACATCGTCGCGCCGATCGACTACAAGGGCGTGTGGTCGGGGCTGCCGCGCAGCGTGCTCGGCTTCATGGCGATCGGCTACTGCAACGCGCAGCTCGCACCCTACGCGCCCGGCGGCTGGTGGCTCGGCGTCGTGCTCATCCCGGCGATGGCCCTCGCGACGCTGACGTACCTGCCGTTCCCGAGCCATCACATCAAGCGGCGCCACTTCTGGTACGTCAATGTCGCCATCATCTGCGCGTTCGGCGCGACGATCGGGATCTGGATCCTGTTCCCACGCTTTGGCTTCGACGTGCTGTTCTTCTGGATGGCCGGCTACTCGCTGTCGGCGTGGATGTCGCTGGCGCCGGAGGAGCGCACCGCGTACGGGCGTGCGGTCGAGGCCGCGAAGCTACTGGCCCGCGCGCAGCGCCCGGCGCACCGCGCCCGCATTGCGCGCGAACTGCACGAAGAACACGGCGAAGAACACGAGCGCGCCGGTGGAGTAGCCGACAAGGACCCAGTCGAGGTGACCGGCTAGCGCGAAGATCGTGAAGATCGTCACCGCGCTGTCTCGCTTGAGCAGCTTCGGTGCGGTCGCCTTCAGCCACGGCCATGGCCCGCGCGGCCGCTGCGACAGGAACGCGGTGCTCTGGAACGCCCACGGGATCGCGGCGAGATCGCCGGAGTGATAGACGCGCTTGATCAGCCAGTACTGCGACGACTGCGTGAGCACGAAGCCGATCGTCGCGGCGAGCCACAGCGGCTGGGCCCAGGTCACGCCGGCCGCCGTCAGGTTCAGCATGATGCCGGTGCTGTAGCAGACGTTCGCGATGTCATCGACGACGGTGTCGAGCCACTGGCCGGTGCGCGAGAACAGAAACTTCAGCCGCGCGAGCTCGCCGTCGATGCCGTCGACGATCGAGCCGAGCTCGACGAGCAACATCCCGGCGGCGGCGGCCGCGTAGCCGCCCTGGCCGATCACGATCGCGCCGGCCAGCGCGCAGGCGAGCGCGCATAGCGTGACGTGGTTCGGCAGCGCGCCGGTGCGCATGAGCAGCCACGTCAGCGGCAGCGAGATCCGGCGGTTGAGCAGCTTGGATGCGATGCCGTCGGCGCTCTTGCGCAGCGACCACACGAGCCGGCGCTCGGCGGCGCGCAGCTGGGCGCGGTTCTGGACGGCCGCGGTGAATCCCAGGTACGGGGCGGGCGCGGTCGCGACGTCGCTGGCGGCTGCCATCGCCGCGGCGAGGCCAGTGGGCTGTCGCGCGTGCGCGGCGAGCTGCGCGGCCGTCTCGCGGTCGCACGCGACCACCGCATCGTCACCGGTGACCCGGCCGAGCCGCGCGACGCCCTGCCGCCACGCACCGATCGCCGCCTTCGGGATGTCGCGATGAAAGATGCGGTCGCCGCGGAGCACCACGATGCCATCGCGTGCGCCGCCGGCCGGCGGCTCGGTGGTGACCGTCACCCGCGCCTGCGCGAACCGCGGGTCACTCTCGAGGCCGGCGACGAGCACGCGCGCGACCGGGTGGTCGGAGACGACGAACACGCGCGTGATGCCGCTCATCACGAGCTCGCCGACGAGCCGCCACAGGTGCGGCAGCCCGGCGATCGTGTCGTCGAGCGCCGGGTAGCACGGGCGGCCGTCGAGCGTGCCGGCGAGGATCCAGCCCTCGTCGACGCTGCGCGCGGAGTCAGGGACGGAGGCGGTGGCCATTGCCGGGCTGGTAGTCGACGAGTGTCATCTCGAGCGTGCCGTAGTCGCTCTCGGCGATGTTCTTGAGCGGGACACGGCCGTCGTCATTGCTGATCCACAGCGAGAATTTGCGCTTGGCCGCGCTCGCATCGCGATCGCCGTCGCGCTCGAGCCGGTACGTCACGCCGTCGAAGCGCAGCGCGGGGAAGTCACCGAGCTCGGTGACGACCGTCTCCGCGCCGTGCACGGTGACCGTGACGTGCCACAGGTACCGGCCGCGCATCACCTCGGCGACGGCGGTCGTCCCCGGCGTTGCCTCCCAGGCGCGCAGCGCGATCACGAACGCGTTGTAGTCCCACACGTCCGGCAGCGATACGTGCTGCGTCACCTCGAGCGCCGGTTTGTCGAGGACCTCGACGTGCACGGGCATACTCGCGCCGCTGCGCTGGTCGAAGCGCACGTCGGCCGCCTCCTTCACCTCGCCATCGGGGGTGCGCTCCTCCGTGGTCCAGCGCACCGGATGGCCGCTCGTGACATCGATCCACGACGTGTAGACCTCGTCGATGTTCGACACGAGCGCGACCAGCGGCTTGGCCTTCGCGTGGCTCTGCACGACGATCGTGCGGTGGTCACCCACGGTCGTGATGTCGCCGACGCCCATGTCGTACGTCGCGAGGTCCATGCCCCCGATCCGGAGGCGGTACGACATTCGCTCGCCGGGCGTGACTAGCGGCGGCCCCCCGGGCAGCGCACCGGCGGTCTGGGCCGGCATCGCCAGGTCCGCGTGGTGGGAGCCGCAGGCGACGAGCGCGAGCAGCAGCAGGACACGGCAAGGCACGACGCAACCCTAGCGCATGCCGCTCGTAGAATGGCCTGGCCGGCGCGCATCTCGCGGTGTTGAAATCCTGACATCGCGTGCAGATCCGAACAGATGCGGGGTGCCGGCTGGCCATGCTACTGACCATGGTGATGCCGCGGGTGTCGGTGATCGTTCGCTCGTACAACCGCCTCGGCGCGCTGGCCGAGCTGCTGCGCGTGCTGCTCGCGCAGGATCACGACAGCTTCGAGATCGTGGTGGTCGAGCAGAGCACCGAGCGTCCCGCAGAGGACCTCGCCGTCGTCGAGTCGCTCGCGTGTGACCCGCGAGTTCGCCTGCTGCCGTTCGCGCCGCTCGGCGGCCCGGGCGCGCGCAACGCCGGTGTCCGTGCAGCGCGCGGCGACCTGCTCGTGTTCATCGATGACGACGACCTGCCCGCGGGCAACGACTGGCTGCGCCGTCACGAGGCGAACTTCGCCGATCCGAAGTGCCTCGGCGTCACCGGCCGCTTCCTCGACGAGGGCGATGCGAAGCCGTACGCGAACCCCGCGCGGGCGCGGCGCAACGTGCTGTCGTTCAACGCGCTCAAGTGGCAGCGCGTCTACGCGCGGACCGACGTGAAGAAGCGGGTCGAGAGCCTGATGGGCGGCAACGCGGCGATCCCGCGCCGCACGCTCGAGCGCTTCGGCCTGTGGGACGAGTGCACGCCGATCGAGGACGAGCCGTCGCTCGCGTACCGCATCAACGCCGGCAAGTACGCCGACGAGTACATGCTGTTCGACCCGGGCGTGCCGATGATCCGGCGACTCGATGTCCCCGGCGGCATGGCGAAGCGCACGCTGTCGGGGCCGCGCTACGCGAAGCGCGTGTTCACGTTCCTCCACAACATCGTCGGGCACTACTTCCCGCTGCGCTTCGTGCTGCTCTATCCGGCGTACGTCTGCTTCGTCGCGCTGCACTGCATCGAGTGGATCTGCAGCGACAGCAAGAAGCACCAGACGCTCGCGTCGCGCGCGCTGGCGACGGCGGGGCTCGTCGTGTCGATCGTGCCGCTGTGGCTCGTCTGGCTCGGCCAGCTGCTCTACAAGCGCGCGAGGGATGGTGCGCCGCCGCACCGGCCGCTACTGGCCCCGCTCGCGCCCGTCGAATCCCAGCGGCTAGCGATGGACGCGCCGGTCGCCAGCGCGATGCCTCCTGCGCGGGTGTAGCCACCCCTGACAGCGGAGGCAACGCAGCTCGATCGCGTGCTGGTGATCAGGCGGCCAGCTCGGGCTGGGCCCAGCCGGTGCGCGCATCCGCCAGCATCTCGCCGACGCGTGAATCGAGGCTGGCGCGCAGGTCGGCGCGGTAGCCGGCACGCATGGTCAGGTGCAGGATCTCGAGCGCCCACACGCGGGGAGACGCCCACACCTCGAGGAGGGTGAACACGGTGGGCGAGAGCAGGGCGAGGCCCGCGATGCGGGAGAGCGGCGCGGTGCGCAGCCAGGCGCCGAGCGGCATGAACGCGTGCGAGCCCGTCCAGGGCGGCGGGATGGGCTCGGAGGCGTGCGAGATCGCCTGGAGGAGACCGCCGGCGTACGCGATAACGAGCGAGCCGAGGAGCGCGTGATCGCCGAGGGTCGCCGCGAGCTCGCGCGCACCGAACGCCGCCGCGATCGCGAGCGGGATCATGATCAGCCCGGCGGTGCGGTCGATGTAGAGCGACCACACGACGATCGCTGCCGCGCCGGCGAGCGCGCCATCGACCACGAATCGGCCAGGCGTGGTGAGGGGACCGAGCGCGGCGAGCGCGGCGAGCAGCGCGACCACCACGACGGGCGTGCAGATCAGGTGACCCCACCGCGCGAGGGGACGGCGGTGGAACAGCTCGTACATCTCGGTCTGGAACCTGCGGCCGAACTGGACATGCGCCTGCGGCACGATGAACAGCGCGTGCGCCAGACGTCGAGTCGCCGAGCCCATGGAGCCGTTGTACCGCTATAGTGGGACTTCGTGGGCAGGTTTCCGTTCTCTCCGTTTCCGGCTGGCTGGTACGCGGTCGCGTTCTCGCGCGAGCTGACGCGCGGCGCTGTCGTCTCGACGACGGTCATGGGGCGCGAGCACGTGCTGTTCCGCGGCGCGTCCGGCGAGGTCGCGATGCTCGGCGCGCACTGCCCGCACATGGGCGCGCACCTCGGCGTCGGCGGCCGTGTCGTGGGCGACGCGATCCGCTGCCCGATGCACGGCTTTGCGTTCGCGCCGGGTGGCGCCTGCGTCGCGACCGGGTACGGCACGAAGCCGCCGCCGACCTGCATCGCGAGCAGCACGCCGGTGATCGAACAGGGCGGCGTCGTGCTCGCGTATCACGACGAGCGCGGCGCGGCGCCGGCGTGGCAGCCACCCGCGCCCGACCTCGGCGGGTTCACGCCGCTGCGCACGCACATCCTGCGCGGCGTCGCGAGCCACCCGCAGGAGACGACCGAGAACTCGGTCGACCTCGGCCACTTCGGGACCGTCCATCGGTACCGCGAGGTCGAGCTCCTCGAGCCGGTGCGCACCGAGGGCGCCTACCTGACGGCGCGCTATCGCATGAAGCGCCGGGCCCTCGTGCCGGGCACGCGCGCGGTCGCGGCCGAGCTCACGATTCACGTCCACGGCCTCGGCTACTCGCTCGTCGAGGTCGAGGTGCCGTCGCATGGCCTGTCATCGCGGCTCTACGTGCTGCCCACGCCGACCGACGGCGAGCACATCGATCTGCGGCTGGCGAGCTGCGTCCGTGCCGACCGTGGCCTGCTGCGCATGGTGCCGCGCCGGCTGCTCGGGTGGACGATCGGCCGGGTGGTGCAGCGCAACTACCTGGCCGACGTCCGCCAGGACCTGCCGATCTGGGAGCACAAGGCGTACGTGGCGCCGCCGCGGCTCGCCGAGGGGGATGGCCCGGTGGGCCGCTATCGCACGTGGACGCGCCAGTTCTACGCCGAGCCCGGCGGCGGGGTCCGCGCCGCGGCCGGTCAGTAGTCGACCTTGGGCGGCTTGCCAGCGTGGCAGCGCTCGGTGGCATCGCGGATCGACTGCGCCGCGCGGTGGCAGGCCGCGGCGATCGCCTTCTGCGAGGGCTCGTCCGGGTTGGCCTTCTTGCCCGCGGCGAAGCTCTGCTCGGCGACCTCGATCGCGCGCTGGGTCCATTCGCGCCCCCCGTCCTCGAGGTTGGGGCACTGGCCATAGAGGTCGAGGGCGGCGATGAGGCCCGCGCACTCGGTGTCCATGTTGCCGAGATCCGTGTCGGGTTCGGCCGGGATCGGCCGCCCCGGCGTCGTCGGGGGATCGCTGACGACATGCCGGCACCCGCCGGCTAGCATGACGAGGATGCCGACGGTCCCGAGTTTGGTGCAGATAGCTCTCGGGAGTGTCCGAGGCATGAGTTAGACCTTTCGGTCTTACCATGGGTGGGTTCACGCATCTCCATCTGCACACGCAGTACAGCCTGCTCGACGGGGCGATCCGCGTGAAGGATCTGTTCAAGAAGGTCCCCGAGCTCGGCATGGACACGGTCGCCGTGACCGACCACGGCAACATGTTCGGCGCCATCGACCTCTACACCGAGGCGAAAGCCGCCGGGGTCAAGCTGATCTTCGGCTGCGAGACGTACGTCGCCGCGACCGACCGGCACGACCGCACGAACCGGCGCAACTACCACCTGATCCTGCTCGCGAAGAACCAGGCCGGGTACAAGAACCTGTCCTACCTGAACTCGATGGGCTACCTGGAGGGGTTCTATTACAACCCCCGGATCGACAAGCAGATCCTGCGCGAGCACACCGACGGTCTCATCGGCATGTCGGCGTGCCTGGGCGGCGAGATCGCGCAGACGCTCGAGAAGAACGGTGTCGCCGCGGCCGAGGAGGCCGCGAAGGAGTACGCGAGCATGTTCGCGCCCGGCGACTTCTACCTCGAGCTGATGCCGACGCCGACGGCCGAGCAGGACACGCTCAATGGCGAGCTCAAGCGGATGGGCAAGAAGCTCGGCATCCCGCTCGTCGCGACGAACGACTGCCACTACGTCAACCGCCAGGACGCCACCGCCCACGACGTGCTGATGGCGATCCAGACCGGCAAGAGCCTCAAGGACGAGAAGCGGCTCAAGCACGTCGTCGACAGCTACTACATGAAGTCGCCGTCCGAGATGGACAGCGCGTTTCACGACGTGCCCGAGGCGATCGAGAACACGGCGAGGATCGCCGAGCAGTGCAACGTCAAGCTCAAGCTCGACCAGACCTATCTGCCGCAGTACCAGGTCCCCGAGGGCGAGACGCTCGACACGTACATCACCCGGATCATCGACAAGGGGCTCGACCGCCGGTTCAGGGAGCTCACCGATCGCGGGGTGGCATTCGATCCGGACAAGTATCGCGAGCGCATCAAGACCGAGCTGGCTGTCATCCAGAAGATGGGCTTCTCGGGCTACTTCCTGATCGTCTGGGACTTCATCAACTGGGCCAAGGAGCACGGCATCCCGGTCGGTCCGGGGCGCGGCTCCGGTGCCGGCAGCGCGGTCGCCTGGGCGATGCGCATCACCGACATCGATCCGCTCGAGTTCAAGCTGCTGTTCGAGCGCTTCCTGAACCCCGAGCGCGTGTCGATGCCCGACTTCGACGTCGACTTCTGCATGAACCGGCGCGGCGAGGTCATCAAGTACGTCCAGGACAAGTACGGCCACGACCGGGTCGGGCAGATCGCGACGTTCCACCAGCTCAAGGCGCGCGGCGTGATCCGCGACATCGCGCGCGCGATGGAGATCCCGTTCGCCGAGGCCGACAAGCTCGCCAAGCTCGTGCCCGAGCCGGTGCAGGGCAAGAGCTCGCCGGTGCGCGAGGCGATCGAGCAGACGCCCGAGCTCAAGCAGCTCTACGCCGAGAGCCCGCTCCACCGCGAGCTCCTCGATCTCGCAGCCTCGCTCGAGGGCCTCAACCGCAACGCCGGCATGCACGCGGCGGGCGTGGTGATCGCCGAGCGGCCGCTGTGGGAGTACGTGCCGTGCTTCCGCGGCCAGAACGACGAGATCGTCACCCAGTTCGCGATGAAGGAGGTCGAGAAGGCGGGCCTCGTCAAGTTCGACTTCCTCGGCCTCAAGACGCTCACCGTCATCCAGACCGCGGTGAACCTGGTCAACCTGCAGCGGCCCGCCGACGACCGGCTCGACATCACGCGCCTCCCGAAGGAGGACGCCGACGTCTACAAGATGATCGCGCGCGGCGACACGACCGGCGTGTTCCAGCTCGAATCGAGCGGCTTCCGCGAGATGCTCAAGAAGCTCAAGCCCGACTGCCTCGAGGACATCGTCGCGGCGGGTGCGCTGTACCGGCCGGGGCCGCTCGAGGGCGGCATGGTCGATCAGTACATCGACGTCAAGCACGGTCGGAAGGTCGCCGACTACATGCACCCGTGGCTCGAGCCGGTGCTCAAGGATACGTACGGCGTCATCGTGTACCAGGAGCAGGTGATGCAGATCGCCCAGGTGCTCGGCGGCTACACGCTCGGCGGCGCCGATCTGCTGCGTCGCGCGATGGGCAAGAAGAAGCCCGAGGAGATGGCGAAGCAGAAGCAGACGTTCCTCGATGGTGCGAAGAACCTGGGCGTCGACATCAAGCGCGCCGCCGAGATCTTCGAGCTCGTCGAGAAGTTCGCCGGCTACGGCTTCAACCGCTCGCACTCGGCGGCCTACGGCTGGGTGACGTACCAGACCGCGTGGCTCAAGTACCACTACCCGCACGAGTTCATGGCGGGTCTGATGAGCTGCGATGCCGACAACATCGACAACATCGTCAAGTTCATCGCCGAGGCGCGGTCGATGGGTCTCATCGTCGAGCGCCCCGACATCAACGAGTCGCTGTCGGACTTCACCGTGACGCCGCGCGCCGACGCGCAGGGCGGCAAGGTGATCCGCTTCGGGCTCGGCGCCGTGAAGGGCGTCGGCGCGAACGCGGTCGACGCGATCCTCGAGGCGCGCGCGGCGGAGGGCGGGTTCGAGTCGCTGTTCGAGCTGTGCCGCCGCGTCGATACCCAGAAGTGCAACCGGCGCGTGCTCGAGCAGCTGATCAAGAGTGGCGCGCTCGACGGGCTGCCGGGCGGCCACCACCGCGCGCAGCTGCTCGCGGCTCTCGACGCCGCACTCGAGCGCGGCGCGGCCGAGCAGCGCGACCGGCGCAGCGGCCAGACGTCGCTGTTCGGTCTGTTCAGCGCGGCGGCCCCGGCACCCGAGAGCGGCGCGCCGGCCGTGGGGCAGGGCGACCACTACCCGGAGATCGAGGTTTGGAGCCACAAGCAGCTGCTGGCGTTCGAGAAGGAGGCGCTCGGCTTCTACGTGTCGGGGCACCCGCTCGATCGCTACCGCGGTGATCTCACGCGCTACGCGACCGCCACGACGAGCGACTTCTCGATGGGCGTGCGCGGCGTCGGCGAGCACTCG
>DAIRFU010000276.1:0-2395 GCA_036794935.1 Kofleriaceae bacterium
GCCCTCCGTCGGTCACTCGTGGATACCGAGGTAGGCCTTGCGAATGTCGTCGTTCTTCGCGAGGTCCTTCGCGGGCCCCTCGAGCACGATCTGGCCGACCTCGAGCACGTACGCCCGGCTGGCGACGCCCAGCGCCATGTGCGCGTTCTGCTCGACGAGCAGGATCGTCGTGCCCTCGGCGGCGATCGTCTTCACGATCTTGAAGATCAGCGCGACCACCAGCGGCGCGAGCCCGAGCGACGGCTCGTCGAGGAGCAGCAGCTTCGGGCGCGACAGTAGCGCGCGCGCGATCGCGAGCATCTGCTGCTCCCCACCCGACAGCGTGCCCGCGTTCTGGTCGAGACGCTCGGCGAGGCGCGGGAACAACGAGAGTGCGTGATCGCGATCCTTCTTGACCTGCGCGGAGTCCTTGCGCAGGAACGCGCCGAGCTCGAGGTTCTCGTCCACGGTCATGTTCGAGAAGATGCCGCGGCCCTCCGGCGCGTGGACGAGGCCGCGCGCGACGATCGCGTGGGCGCCGAGCCCGTCGTTCTTGAGCCACTTGTGCCAGAGCGGGCGGTCGCTCTTCGCGCCCGACACGATCTCCTCGCCCATGAAGCGGACGCGCCCGGCCGACGGCTTGACGAGGCCCGAGATGGCGCGCAGCGTCGTGGTCTTGCCGGCACCGTTGGCGCCGATCAGCGTGACGACCTCGCCGGCCTCGACCTTCAACGACACGCCCTTGAGCGCGTGAATGCCGCCGTAGTGGACGTCGAGGCCCTCGATCTCGAGCAGCGCCATTACGAGGCCTCCGCGGGGTCGGCCGCCCGGTCCTCGGGCACACCGAGGTAGGCCTCGATCACGGCCGGGTTGCCCTGGCTCTCCTTGGTCGAACCGACCGCGATCGTCTCGCCGTGATCGATCACCGTGATCTGCTCGCAGATGTCCATCACGAGGCCCATGTCGTGCTCGATCAGCAGAATCGCGACGCCGAACTGCTCGCGCAGCGACTGGATGAGGCCGCGCATCGCGTGCTTCTCCTGGGTGTTCATGCCGGCGACCGGCTCGTCGAGCAGCAGCACTTGCGGCTCGGTCGCGAGCGCGCGCGCGATCTCGAGCCGGCGCTGATCGCCGTACGGCAGGCTCTTGGCCTGCTCGTCCTTGCGATGCGTGATGCCGAGGACCTCGAGCAGCTCCATGCAGCGCTCGGTGACCGCGCGCTCCTCGCCGACCTGCAGCGGCGTGCGCAGCAGCGTGCGGAACAGGCCGCTCTTCGTCCGCACGCCCGCCGCGGTGCGCACGTTATCGAGCACGGAGAGCTCGCCGAACAGGCGGATGTTCTGGAACGTGCGTGCCATGCCGGCGCGCGCGATCTGCGACGGCTTGCTGCCGTCGATCCGCTTGCCGGCGAGCGTGACGCTGCCGGTGTCCGGCTTGTACACGCCCGTCAGCAGGTTGAACACCGTCGTCTTGCCGGCGCCGTTGGGGCCGATGAGGCCATACAGGCCACCGGCCGGCAGCGACATCGAGAAGTCGCAGACCGCCTTGAGGCCGCCGAACGCGAGCGACAGGTTCTCGATCGCGAGCGCGGCGGTCACGGGCTCCTCCGCAGCTTCGCGACGGCCTTCCGCCACAGCGACGTCTCCCACAGCTCCTTGACGCCCATGATGCCCTGCGGTCGCGCGATCATCACCACGATCAGCGCGAGCGCGTACGCGATCATCCGGTAGTCGGCGAACTGGCGGAACACCTCCGGCAGGATCACGAGGATCGCCGCGCCGAGCACGACGCCGGTGATCGATCCCATGCCGCCGATGACGACGATGATCACGAGGTCGATCGACTTCATGAAGCCGAGCTCCTTGGGATCGAGGGCACCGACCTCGTGCGCGTAGAGCGCGCCGCCGATGCCGGCGAAGAACGCGGCGAACACGAACGCGACGACCTTCGCGCGCGTCGTGTCGATGCCCATCGCCTCGGCGGCGATCTCGTTCTCGCGCACCGCGAGCAGTGCCCGGCCGTTGCTCGAGTACTTGAGTCGGTACACGAGCACGAGCAGCACGAACGCGAACAGGTAGACGAAGAACAGCGTCGTGTACGAGGGTATCTGCGAGAAGCCCTCGGCGCCGCCGAGGTTGTTCGCGAGCTCGCTCATCGCGCGGCCCTGGATCTCCGCCACGTTCTTGGGCTGGCGCGCGGTGATCTGGCCGAGCACGCGCGCGATCTCGCCGAAGCCGAGCGTGACGATCGCGAGGTAGTCGCCGCGCAGGCGCAGCGATGGCAGGCCGACGATCACGCCGAACACGCTCGCGATCACGCCACCCAGCATGCAGCCGGCGAGGAACAGCAGCTGGCCGTTGCAGAGGAACCCGCCGACGGTGTCCTTGGTGCCGAACCAGTGCACCGAGCCGTAGAA
>DAIRFU010000276.1:2405-9003 GCA_036794935.1 Kofleriaceae bacterium
CTCGCCGGTGTCGGGGACGGTGCCGAGCTGAGCCATGAGGAAGCCGCCGACGGTCTCCTTCGTGCCGAAGAAGTGGACCGAGCCGTAGAACGTAAGCCACGCCGCGGCGTAGCCGCCGATGAGCATGAACCCGGCATGGCCGATCGAGAACTGGCCGGCGTAGCCGTTGACGACGTTGAGCGACCCGGCGAGCAGGATCGCGATGCCGACGTCGAGCAGGATCTTGCTCCACGTCGCGCCGACCGCGGGGCCGATCACCTTGTCCATCACGACCGCGAGCAGGATCGCGACGACGAACGGCACCACCGAGGTGCCGACCGTGATCGGCAGCGCCGGGCGCAGCCGCGCGACGCGGTCCTGCAGCGGCTTCATACCTTCTCCACCGTCGCCTTGCCGAACAGGCCGCTCGGCTTGAACAGCAGGACGAGGATCAGGATGCCGAACACGTAGATGTCCTGGAGCTGGCCGACCCACGGCTTGTCCGGGAACGCGGCGTTGACGTAGCGGTGGACGAACACCTCGACGAACGCGATCAGCACCGCGCCCGCGGCCGCGCCGCGTACGTTGCCGATGCCGCCGACGACGGCGGCGACGAACGCCTTGAGCCCGAGCAGCACCCACGACGCATCCGCGGTCATCCGCAGGTCGTTGCGCAGCGCGAACAGGATCCCGCCGGCGGCGGCGAGCGCCGAGCCGATCGCGAACGTGACCGACACGACGACGTTGACGTTGACGCCCATCAGCGCGGCGGTGCGCTCGTCGAACGACACCGCGCGCATCGCGCGGCCCATCCGCGTCTTGTAGACGATGCGCTCGAGCACGAGCACGAGCACGATCGTGAGCCCGATCGTCAGCATGTCGAACAGCCGGAGCTGGACGCCTCCGACGGTCGCCAGCACGCTGTTGTCGAGCAGCGCCGAGATGGTCTTCGGCCGGTTGCCGAAGAAGGAATCGAGCAGGCCGACGTTCTGGAGCAGCAGCGACACGCCGATCGCGGTGATCAGCACGTTGAGCCGGGGCGCCTTGCGCAGCGGTCGGTACGCGAGGCGCTCGATCGTCACGCCCAGCAGCGCGCAGAACGCCATGCACGCGAGCAGCACGAGCGGCAGCGCGAACACGGGCGAGTCACTCGCCAGCCAGCCCGCGGCCGACGCGACGGTCAGCGACATCCACGCGCCCCACGACACGACGTCGGAGTGCGCGAAGTTGATGAACAGCAGGATGCCGTAGACGAGCGTGTAGCCGAGCGCGATCAGCGCGTACAGCCCCCCGACGGCGAGGAAGTTGATCGTCGTCTGGAGCAGGTCGCTCGCTGTGAATGGGCCGTTCACTTCTTCTCGATGCGCGCGGCCATCGTCTGCTTGCCGTCCTTGTACTCGACGACCACGGCAGACTTCTGCGCGTTGCGGTTGTCGTCGATCGAGAACGTACCGGTGACGCCGGTGAAGTTCTTCGTCGCGGCGATCGCGTCACGGAGGTCCTTGCCGTCGTACGACTTCGCGCGCTCCATGGCATCGAACAGCACGAGCGCGGCATCGTAGCCGAGCGCGGCGAGACCATCCGGCGTCGTGCCGTACTCCTTCTTGTACGCCTGGACGAAGTTCTTGACCTCGGGGCGGTCCTCCTCGGGAGCGTAGTGGTTCGAGAAGTAGTTGCCGTTGATCGCGTCGCCCGCGATCTTCGGCAGCTCCTCGGAGTCCCAGCCGTCGCCGCCGAGGAACGGCGTCGTGATGCCGGACTCGCGCGCCTTGCGAATGATCGTGCCGGCGTCGGAGTAGTAGCCCGGCAGGAACACGACCTCGGCCCCCGAGCCCTTGATCGACTGCAGCTGCGAGCTGATCTCGAGGTTGCCGCCGGTGTACGCCTGCTTGGTGACGATCGTGCCGCCCATCTCCTGGAACGCCTTCTCGAAGTAGTCGGCGAGGCCGCTCGAGTACGCCTGGGCCTGGTCGTAGAGGATCGCGGCCTTCGTCGCCTTGAGGTTCTCCTTCGCGAACTTGGCGTCGACCCAGCCCTGGAAGTCGTCGAGGAAGCAGACGCGGAAGATGTAGTCGCCGATATCGGTGACGTCGGGGTTCGTCGACGACGGCGAGATCATCGGTACCTTCGCCTTCTGCGCGATCGGACCGCCGGCGAGCGACAGCGACGAGGCGACCTCGCCGAGCACGGCGACGGCGTGGTGATCGTTGATCAGGCGGGTGACCGCGGTCGCCGCCTCGCTCTGCTTGCCGGCGTCGTCGATCGTGACGAGCTCGAGCTTGCGACCCTTCACGCCACCCTTGGCATTCTGCTCCTTGATCGCGAGCCGGATCGCCTGGTCCGTCGAGATGCCGAACGTCGCCTGGGGGCCGGTCATCGATGCGAAGTGACCGATCACGATCGCGCCCGTTCCCGGCGCGCCGCCACCTCCGCTCTTGCCCTTGTCACAGGCGCCGAACACCATCAGGGCAGCGCAGACCGCCGCGTAACGTAGACCTCTCCAAGTGTTCAGATTCACGGCGTTCTCCTCAGGGATTGGGGGATGCGATACAAGACGCCCGGAGCCCTGTCAAGGCGACCGCCTTGGTAGTAACAGATGCCGCCGGGCGATGCTCGATCGGTGGCGTGGAGTCGCGGCGGGCAGCCGCCGAGACGTGGTATGGCAGGAGGCTCCAGGATCGCTCGCGCCTGCCGTCCGATAAATGAGTAGCACCGCGCATCACACCTCGGACCCCGCGGGGCGCCGGCCCGATGCCTCCGGCATCCACCCGCACGCGGCGCACGGCCAAGGCCACCATCCGCACACGCGCAAGGAGCTGGCCTGGCTCTCGCTCGGCGCCCTCGGAGTCGTCTACGGGGATATCGGTACGTCGCCGCTGTACGCGCTCAAGGAGTGCTTCACGCACGAGAACCCGCACCGGGCCGCGATCGAGTCCGGCGTGCTCGTGTTCGATGGCGGCCGGCCGGCGATCCACCGCGTGATCGAGACCGCGAACCTGCTCGGCGTCCTGTCGCTGTTCGTGTGGTCGCTGATCCTGGTCGTCATCATCAAGTATCTGGTGTTCGTGCTGCGCGCGGACAACAAGGGCGAGGGCGGCACGCTCGCGCTCGCGGCACTCGTCGCGCAGAAGGCACCGCGCCGCAGCAAGGGGACGCTCGGGATCCCGATCCTGCTCGCGCTGTTCGGCACCGGCCTTTTGTTCGGCGAGGGGATCATCACGCCGGCCATCTCGGTGATGAGCGCGATCGAGGGCCTCCGGGTGCAGAGCCCGAGCCTGAGCTCGCTCGTCGTCCCGATCAGCGCCGGGATCCTGATCGGCCTGTTCTGGGTCCAGCGCTACGGTACCGGGCGCATCGGCTCGGTGTTCGGCTGGGTGATGCTGCTCTGGTTCACGTCGATCGCGGCGGCCGGCATCCCGTACATCGTCCGCTATCCGGAGGTGCTCGCCGCGCTGTCGCCGCACTACGGCGTGATGTTCCTCGTGACCCACGGCGTGCAGGGCTTCCTGCTGCTCGGCTCGGTCGTGCTGTGCATCACCGGCTGCGAGGCGCTCTATGCCGACATGGGCCACTACGGGCGCACGCCGATCCGGCTCGCCTGGAGCTGGGTCGTGTTCCCGGGCCTCTTGCTCAACTACTTCGGTCAGGGCGCGCTCTACCTGCACGAGGGCTCGCACGTCGTCCATCCGTTCTACGACCTCGTCAGCGGCACGCCGCTCTTGATCCCGTTCGTCATCCTCGCGACGCTCGCCGCGATCATCGCGTCGCAAGCACTGATCTCGGGGGCGTTCTCGCTCGCGAACCAGGCGGTGCAGCTCGGCTACTTGCCGCGCGTCAAGGTCGTCCACACCTCGAGCAAGGCCGAGGGCCAGATCTACATCCCCGAGGTCAACTGGATCCTGATGGTCGCGTGCGTGACGCTCGTGCTGACCTTCAAGTCGAGCACGAACCTCGCGGCGGCGTACGGCATCGCGGTGACCGGCACGATGGCGATCACGTCGTTCTTGTTCTTCCGGATCTGCCGCCAGAACTGGGGCTGGTCGCTGCGCGCCGCGCTCGGCCTGTACCTGCCCCTCATCATCATCGACTACTCGTTCTTCTCGGCGAACCTCGTCAAGGTCGCCGACGGCGGCTGGTTCCCGCTCGCGATCGGCACCGGCCTGTTCGCGATCATGACGACCTGGTGGACCGGGCGTATCGAGCTGTCGAAGATGATGGAGACCGGGTCGATGCCCGACGACCTGTTCCTCGCCGACATCAAGGAGACCCGCATCCCGCGCGTGACCGGCACCGCGGTGTTCATGTCCTCGGGCACCGACGGCATGCCGAACGTGCTGCTTCACCACGTCAAGCACAACAAGGTGCTCCACAAGCAGGTCGTACTGCTCTCGGTCGTCACCGAGAACGTGCCGTTCGCGATCGGCAACCCGTCGCTGACCGTGCGCGAGCTCGGCCAGGGCTTCTACCGCGTGATCGCGCACGTCGGATTCATGCAGCAACCGAACGTGCCGAAGATCCTCACCCGGTGCGAGAAGCGCGATCTGCACGTCAACCAGATGGACACGACGTATTACCTCGGCCGGCAGACGCTGCTCACGAGCGGGAAGTCCCGACTCGCACGCTGGCGCAAGCTCCTGTTCTCGTTCCTGTCGCGCAACGCGCGCACCCCGACGGCATTCTTCCGGTTGCCGCCGAACCGCGTCGTCGAGCTCGGTCTGCAGATCGAGCTCTGATCGCGCCGTATCGATCGCGGCCGGGCCGGGTAATTCCGCATACGTTTGCGCCGTAGCGCGGCGTGCGCCCAGGCTCAGCGCGTCAGGTACGGCCGCCTGCCGCCTCGGATCTGTCAACCACAGGGATCCAGCACACGGGCATCGAGGTTGCAGCCTTCCTCTGCACACCAAGGGAGGGACCATGCCCGATAACAAGAATCCGAATCAGAACCAGACCCGCAAGAACCAGGGTGTAGAGCGTCAGGGAAACAAGGGCTCGACCGAGATCGAGAGCGACGACGCGAAGCGGGTCAGCAACGACAACGACCTGGATAGCGACCTCGACTTCGACATGGACGAGGACCAGGACGAGGAGGCGATCACGCAGCGCAACCCGCGCGTCGGCGAGCAGGGCGAGCAGGCCGGGCAGGGCCAGCGCCAGGTCGATCGCGGCGGCCAGGGCGGCCAGGGCGGCATGAACCGCGACCGCAACCGCTGAAGCGACGCGAGCCGCTGCGGCCGCGCCTGATCTGCTACGTATGGGGGGCCTCATGGCCCCCCACGATCTGTCGGAACACGCTCATCACACCGATCCGGGCGAGCACAACCGATCGGGCGAGCGACGCACGCTCTACGTCGTGCTGCTGACCGCGGTGATGATGGTCGGCGAGCTGACCGTCGGCTTTCTCACCGGCTCGGTCGCGCTCAAGGCCGACGGCTGGCACATGGGCACCCACGTCGGCGCGCTCGGCTTCACGCTGATCGCGTACTGGTACGCGCGCAAGCACGCCGGCAGCGACACGTTCAGCTTCGGGACCGGCAAGGTGTACGCGCTCGCCGGCTTCACCAGTGGCGTCGTGCTCGCGCTGGTCGCGCTGTGGCTCGCGGTCGAGGGGATCGAGAAGCTCTTCGAGCACCCGACCGTCAACTACGACGAGGCGCTGCCGATCGCCGCGCTCGGTCTCGTCGTCAACCTGGTATCGGCGTACCTGCTCGGCAGCGGCCATCACTACGGTCACGACCATCAGCACGGCCACGATCCTCACCACGGTCACGACCACGGCGCTCACGAGCACGAGCATCACGACCACGCGCCCGGCAAGAAGCCACAGGCCGGCACGATCGACTTCAACATGCGCGCGGCGTACATCCATATCGTCGCCGATGCGTTGACGTCGGTGCTCGCGATCATGGCCCTCGCGCTCGGTAAGTACTCCGGGCTCTGGTACTTCGATCCGATGATGGGCCTCGTCGGTGGCGTCGTCATCGTGTGGTGGGCGGTGGGGCTGTGCCGGCAGGCGAGCCGGCAGCTGCTCGATGTCGTGTCGTCACCGCGCCACGAGGACATCGTGCGCCGGCGGCTCGAGGCGATCGACGACGTCAAGGTGGCCGATCTCCACGTCTGGGAGCTCGGACCGGGCCGGCGCAGCTGCATCGTCTCGGTGGTGACGTCGGCACCGCGCGAGCTCGCGTATTACCGGGACGCCGTGCTCGCGGCGCTCCCCGTCGCCCACCTGACGATCGAGATCCACCGCTGCGAGCTGCCGCACACGCGGGAACAGCTCGCGCGCGTGCACGAGCACTGAGCTCAGTCGCGGCTGTTCGGGCGCGACGAGGCGCGCTTGCGGCGTTGCTTGCCGACGGCGGTCGGGGTGACCGCGGCATTGAGCGTCGGTGCACCGACCATGAGGTGACCGGCGTCGTTATCGAGGTCCTCGCCGCGGATGTTGTTCTTGCCGTGCGACGCGACGGTATGCGCCGCGCGACCGACCTCGGCGACCAGCTCGCGCGAGTTGCCCGGCCAGGGCCGGAGCAGGCACGCCTCGATCAGCGTCGAGTGAATCTGCAGGCCGGGCTCCGCCGCGCGCACCGCATCGCTCACGAGCTGCGCCATCTCGTCGGGGCGG
>DAIRFU010000016.1:0-24780 GCA_036794935.1 Kofleriaceae bacterium
CGCGCAGCGGATCGCCGCCGGTGCCCGGCACGCCCTGCGCGAACGCGGGCGTCGCGGAGACGAGCACCAGGACGGCCGCGGCGCGCACCACGGCGTCACCGCGTCCTGACATCGGGCCGCGCGTCAGCCACCGGCTCATCGTATCCCACGCGGACCCGCTGCGGCGGTCACTCGGCGCGCATCGGCCAGACCTGCCAGGCGACGCCACCCTCGGCGTCGCGTACCACGACGACCAGCTCGCCCTCTCGCCGCTCGTCGGGCTCGACGCGCACGAACGAGGTCGCGACGTCGTCCTGAAACAGTGTGCCCACCGAGGTCAACCAGTTGACGCGCAGGCCCGGTGCGTCGACCGACAGATACACGTCGCGGCCGATCGGCACCACGACCTCGTCACCGACCGGCGCGCCGTCGATCGTGACCGGCGGCACGGCCGGGTTGTCGGCCGGCTCGCCGAGCCACACCGTCTTCTTGACGCGCACCGGATCGGGGGCGGCGCGGTTGGTCGACCGCGAGAACGTCAGCATGATCTCGACCGGCACCGGGGCGTCTTCGGGGAGTCCGAGCGCCGGGCGCGCCGACGCGAGCATCGCGGCATCGGGCGCGGTCAGCCGCCACGCGCCATCCGCGAACGTGAGGTAGCTCGCGAAGCGCGCGGAGGTCGCCTGCGCGTCGAGCGGGTTCTCGACCGACACCCCGCTGCCCGCGTGCGCGACGAGTGCGTCGAGGTTCGTCGCGTCGCCGGGCCGGATGCGCGGCGGGGTCGCCCGCGCGGCAACGACGTGATCGTGATCGAGCTGCCAGCGCGCATCGATCGGATCGATGCAGCCGGCGAGCAGCAGCAGCAGGCACAGCGTGCGTCTCAGAACTCACCTCGCAGTCCGGCGGTGGGCAGGATCGGCAGCGTGCGGAACGCGGCGCGCTGGGTGTAGTCGAAGCCGTAGAGGTAACCGACGACGGTGTCGTTCAGGTACACGTTCTGGATGTCGAGGAACTGCGTGATCTTGATCGGTCCCCAGTGCGACGTGCGATCGATGCGGATGTCGAGCTGGTGGTGCAGCGGTGCGCGCTCCGAGTTCACCGGGCCGTACACCGGGTAGTAGAGGTTCGCGTCGCTGTCGTACGTCGCGTCGAGGACCGGCGTCGACGGCAGCCCGGAGTGGAGGCGAAAGCGCGCGCCGAACGTCCACCGGCCGTACCGATAGCTCCCTGCCGCGTTGAGGCTGTGCGGCTGATCGTAGTCGAACAGCCGGCTCATCCCGTTCGGCGTGTCGACGCGGGTCGAGTGCGAGTACGAGTAGGTCAGCCAGCCAAACCACGGACCGCGCGACAGCGCCGCGAGCAGCTCGCCGCCGTACGTCGTGCCGCGTCCCTCGTTGCCGAGCTCCCCGGTCATACGATCCCGGGTGATGAGGTTCGTGCGCTGCGTGTAGTAGAGCGAGCCCTGCACGCGGACGCCCTTCACGGGCTCGTAGCGCAGGCCGCCCATCACCTGGTGTGCGCGCTCGGCCGCGAGCGTCGGATCGAGCAGCTCGGTGCGGTACTCGGCGGGCCGGCTGTACCCGCCGGCCGAGACGCGCGCGACGAGGTCGCTCGTCAGTGACACCTGGAGCTCGCCGCGCGGCTGCACCGCCACGTCGTTTGCACGCGTGTACGCATCGACGCGCATGCCGATCGAGAGCTTCACCCGGTCGTCGAGCCTGGCCGCGACGTTCGTCCAGCCGGCGAGGTCGCCGGTGTCGACGCGGCCGGCGTAGCTCTCGGTAGTGTCCATCGCGTCGTCGGGCGCTTGCGGCTCGCCCTCGCGGCGCTCCTCGGGCACCGCGATGTCGAGACGGTGGCGCGTCGAGACCACCTCGACGCCGGTGCGCCACGAGATGTCGTGCAGCCCGGCCCAGCTCCTCGCGCTGCGCGCGACCTCGGCGCGCGTCGTCAGTGCCGGCGAAGACACGGACATGTGCTGGTAGAGGCCGCGCTCGAAGATCGACTGCTGTGCGATGCCGGAGACCGCGAGCTTCGCGGTGAGCGGTCCGTCGTGGTAGTGCGCCGATGCGGTGAGCCGGAGGAACCGGCCGCGGTCGAGGAAGCGCTTGTCCGCGTTCTTGTCGCGGCTCGCGTAGAGCTCCATCGCGTCGTCGGAGCCGATGCCGGTCAGGCGGAGCGTCCATCTGTCCGAGAGCTCGTAGTCGAGGCGGAGCTGGCCGTCGTAGTAGCGAGGTACCGTGGTCAGCGCGAGGTCGACGTCGGGCGGGATCATGTACGGCAGCAGCAGATCGATCGCCGAGCGGCGAAACGCGACCATGTAGCGGCCGCGGTGAAACGTGCCCTGCGCGAGCACGCCGAGCTCACCGGCACTGGTCTCGAACTGCTGGCCGCGCTTGTCGTCGCCGGCGCGCGTGGTCAGCGCGACGATGCCGCTCGACGCCCGGCCGTACGCGACGTCGAAGCCGCCCGGGATGTACTCCAGCGTGTCGATCGCGTCGCTCGGCACGACCGAGCGAAAGCCGAGGTAGTGGTAGAGCATCGGCACCTCGAAGTCGTCGATCAGGATCTTCGAGTCCTGCGGCGAGCTGCCGCGGATCACCACGCCCGACGAGCCGAGCGGCAGCGGGTAGCTCGCGACGCCCGGCATCGCCGACAGCGTCTGCATCACATCGTTGCGCGCGCCCGGCATGCGCTGCAGCGTCTCGCGATCGAGCGTCGCCGCACCCTGCGTTTGCGGCGCCCGCTCGCCCTCGACCTCGATCGTCTCGCTGACCTGGGCTTCAGCGAGCAGCACGATGTCGTCGGCGACGCCGGCGGCCGCCGTGCCGAGCGCCGCGGCGTAGCCATCCTTGAGGACGATCAGAGATGCGCCAGGCTCGACGCCGTCCAGCGTGTACGTGCCGCTCGCGTCGGTGACCGCGGCCTCGGCCGCACTCTCGACCGTCACGCTCGCGCCGCGCACCGGCTTGCCCCGCGTGTCGATCACGCGCCCGCGCACGGCCGCCGGGCTCGCGCCGGCCACCTGCACGGACAGCACTCCGGCCAGTGCGATGACGACCCCCAGACGTCGCAAGGCTCAGACTCTGACCCGCCATCCGGGGAGGACAAGCGTGAAATTGCTGCGAAAACTTCGCTCGCAAAAACTCGGTCACGAAACGCCGGCTCGCGCGCACCTGAAGGCATGCACGCACGCTCGCTCTGCTTCGCCGCCGCCGTGTTGTCGGCCACTCACGCGTACGCCGCGACTGCTGCCGACACCCAGGTACGTGCGGCACTCACCGGCGCTGGTGAGGTCGCGCGACTGACGGTGACCAGCGGCGGCAAGCACGCGGGCGTCACGCTCGCGATCGGCAAGGCCAGACCGACGGCGCTGTACGTGGGTGACGCGGCGGCGACGATCGAGGCCGGGCACGGCCGCGTGCTGGTCGCGGTGTCGATCGATGCCGCGAAGCACCCGTTCCAGATCGTCATGGTCGACGGCGGCAAGATCGGCACGCCGCTCGCGCTCGCGCGGCCGAACCAGCGCGCCGACTATCCGTTCGCGGTCGCCGCGACGGCGACGCCCGACGGCTTCACCGTGTTCTTCCAGGAGGTCGAGCCGAACAACCCGAACGAGGCCCACACGTACATGGTCGAGCTCGACAAGACCGGTGCGGTGGCCGAGGAGCCGCGCGAGATCCAGGTGCCGTGGGCGCTCGCCGCCGCGGCGTGGAACGGCAAGGGCTACCACCTCGGGCTCTACTACAGCGGCGGTGGCGACGGCGTGCGGCTGTCGATGGTGTCGCTCACCGCGCAGGGCGCGCCCGAGCAGCATCCCGACTGGGCGAGCCAGCCAGGTCTCGTCTCCGACGTCCACCTCGTTTTGGCCGGCCGCCGGATCCGCGCGTTCTACCGCGGCGGGATGGGCGATCGGCTCCACGAGACCGACGTGACGACGATCGGCCAGTGGGGCCAGGTCCGCGGCAAGGCCAAGGACCTCGGCGCGCTCGGGGCGCGCCAGGCGATCGCGATCACCGCGAAGGGCGGCGCGACGAAGATCTCGGCGCGTTAACGGCCGCGCCGCAAGAAGCCGGTCAGGTGCGGAGGCGCGGCGGAGCCCTCGTCACGCAGGCGCAGCGCGAGGTCGATACGCAGCGCCGCGTTGATCAGGCCGAGGTGACTGAACGACTGGGGGAAGTTGCCGAGCTGGCGATGCGTCGCCGGATCGATCATCTCGGCGAGCAGCCCGACGTGGTTCGTCGCGCGGGTGTGCGCGACGAAGATCTCGGATGCCTCGTCGATGCGTCCCATCAGCGCGAGCGCCTCGGCAAGCCAGAACCCGCACAGCACGAACGCGCCCTCGCGGCCGCCGACACCGTCGGCGTCGACGTCTGCGTAGCGGCGGACGAACGGCCCCTGGCCGAGCTCCGCGCGCACCCGCTCGACGGTCGCGGCGAGCCGCGGATCGTCGTCGGCGATGAACCCGAGCAGCGGCAGGCTGAGCAGCGCGGCGTCGGTCTCCTTGCCGCCGTACGCGGCCACGAAGAACCTGCCGGTCGGGTCGAGGCCGTGCGCCATGATCTCGTCGCGAACCTGCGCTGCATGGTCCGTCCACGCCGTCGCCGACTCGTTGTCGCCGAACGCGCGTGCGATGCCGGCGCCGCGATCGAGCGCGAGCCACACCATCACCTTGGAGTGAACGTTGTGGCGCCGGCCGTTGCGCGGCTCCCAGATGCCGTGATCGGGCTCGCCCACGAGCGTGCGCGCGTTCTCGACGATCTGCCGGATCTTGCGCCACGACCGTAGCGTGAGCGAGTTGCCGAACCGCTCGTAGAGGTGGGCCGCGTCGACGAGCGCGCCGACGATATCGAGCTGGATCTGATCGCGAGCGTCGTTGCCGATGCGTACCGGCTGGGAGCCGAGGACGCCGCGCAGGTGGGGCAGGCTCTCCTCGGCGGGGACGCGGCCACCATCGATCGCGTACATGATCTCGAGGCCACGCGTGGTGTCGACCGCGTCGCGGATGAAGTAGAAGAACTCGCGCGCCTCCTTCTCGAAGCCGAGCAGGTTCTCGGCGCGGATCGCGAACGACGCGTCGCGGACCCACGCGTAGCGATAGTCCCAGTTGCGCACGCCGCCGATCCACTCGGGCACCGAGGTCGTCGGCGCCGCGACCATCGCGCCGCTCGGCGCGTACGTCAGCAGCTTGAGGCAGAGCGCCGAGCGCAGCACGTGGTGACGCCAGGGACCGTCGTAGTCGAATCGATCGGACCACGTGCGCCACGCGCGCCGGGTGACGCGCAGATGCTCGAACGAGCGATAGCGCGCGAGCGGCTCGGGGTGCTGGGCGTCCCACGACATCACCATCCAGCGTCGCTCGCGGGCCCGGATCCGCATGCGCTGGCTGACGCCGCCGGCGGCACGCGGCTGCCAGGGACCGTTACCGGTCACCGCGACGAGACGTTCCCCACGCTGACCACGCGCGAGCACGCCGTGCTCGCCGAGGTCGAGTGCCGGCGTGTCGCGGCCGTAATCGAAGCGCGGATCGAAGATCAGCTCGAGCTCGACCTCGCCTTCGATCCCCTCGATGCGACGGTGGATCTCGTGAATCGAGGCGCGCGGGTCGTCGTTCCACGGCATGAAGTCGACGAGTCGCACCGCACCTTGCCCGGGGACCTCGAACAGGGTCTCGAGGACGTTGGTGTCCGGATCGTAGGCCTGCCGGCTGGAGAACGGCCGTTGCGCCGGCGTGATCGCGGTGAGTCCGCCGCGCTCGCGATCGAGCAGCGCCCCGAACACGGCCGGGCTGTCGAACCGCGGCATGCAGAGCCAGTCGATCGCACCGTCGACGCGAACGAGCGCGCAGGTGACGCCATCGCCGATGATGCCGCGGGCATCGGCCGGGAGCTCGTCGTCGATACCGGGGGCGAACTGGAACGGCCGTGCGAACCGCTGCGCGGCGCTGTACAGGTCCATGCTCCGTTATCCCCCGGCAGGGCCGCCGGCTGCAAATCGCCGGCTCCGGCTCACTCGGCGCGGATCGGCCACACGCGCCAGGTCACACCGCCGCGGTCGTCGCGCAGCACGACGGCGAGCTGGCCGTCCTGCGGCTGATCGGGGAGCACCTTGAGGTACGCCGAGTGCAGATCGAAGTCGTGCATCTCGCCGCACGAGGTCAGCCAGTTGACGATGGCGACCGTGTCATCGGCCTCGACGAACAGCGGGACCTTGTCCTCCGCCGGCACGACGAGCTCGGCCGCCGGTTCGGCGCCATCGATCATCATCCCGACCAGCTCGGGGTTCGCCGCGCTCTCGCCGAGGAAGATCGTCTTGGTCGCCGCGAACGTGCGCCCGTCGACGGCGGCGACGTCGTACGGCCAGGTCACCGCGACGCCCACCTGCAGCGGCACCGGCTCGTCCGCGGCAAGCTCGAGCTCGGCGCGCGCGGCGGCGAGCCGATCCTCGTCGGGCGCGGTGACCAGCCACTGGCCGCCCTCGAGCGCGAGCACGTCGGAGAGGCTCGCCGGCGACACCACCATCGCGAGATCCGGACCGCGCTCCTCGACCGGCAGCTTCTCGAAGCCGAGCAGGACATCGATCGTCGACTGCTCGCCCGGCAGGATGCGCGGCGGCGTCGCGCGCACCGCGATGATGCGATCGTGGGCGAGCTGCCACGGCTCGTCGAGGTCGGCGCCGCAGCCGGCCGCCAGCGCGGCCAGCGTGAAGAGCGCGAGCGCCCTCACAGCACACCTCGCAGGCCGAGCGACGGGATGATCGGCAGCGACGTGAACTCGGCGCGCTGGGTGAAGTCGTAGCTGTAGAAATAAGTCACCACGGACTGGTTCATGTACACGTTCTGGACGTCGAGGAAGAACGTCAGTGCCGTCGGCCCCCACTTCCACGAGTAGTCGACGCGGAGATCGAGCTGGTGGTGGATCGGGGCGCGCTCGGAGTTGGTCTCGCCGTAGAGCGGGATGTAGATGTTGCGGTCGCTGTCGAGCACCGAGCCGATCGCCGGCGTGTACGGCAGGCCGGAGTAGAGCTGGAACCGCGCGCCGAGCTGCCAGCGCTGGTTCGGCTTCCAGCTCGCCGCGGCGTTCATGCTGTGCGGCTGGTCGTAGGTGAACAGGCGCCGCTCCTCGCCTGGATGATCGATGCGCGTCGAGTGCGAGTACGAATAGGACAGCCACGCGAACCACGGGCCACCGCGGTAGGTGGCGAGCAGCTCGCCGCCGAGCGTCCGGCCGCGCCCGCTGTTGCCGAGCTCGGCACCCATCTCGCGCGTGATCAGGTTCGATCGGTCCGTGTAGTACGCCGAGGCCTGCACGCGCGTGCCGGCTTGCGGCTCCCACTGCAGGCCGGCGATCGTCTGGGTCGAGTGCTCGGACTCGAGGTTGCTGCTCAGCACCTCGGTCTGGTACTCGGGCGGCCGCCGGTACGCGCCCGCGGACAGCCGCGCCGTCCACGTCGGCGCCAGCTTGATCTTGAGCTCGCCGCGCGGCTGCGGCGTGATCTCGCCGGACCGCGCGAATGCGTCGCCGCGCATTCCCAGCGTGACGCGAATGCGCGGATCGAGGTTCGCGGCGATCGCGGTCCACGCCGCGAAGTCCGGGAGCCAGAACGAGCCCTTGAACGTCTGCGACGTGTCACGCGGGTCAAAGCCCATGAACTGCTCGCCCTCGCGGACCTCGAGCGGCAGCGCGGAGTCGATCGACGTGCGGCCGACCTGCGCCTCGGCACCGCCGCTCCACTCGACGTTCGACAGCCCGAGCGCCTTGTCGTACGTGCGGACGATCTCGGCGCGCGGCGTGACGGTCGGCTGGCGCACCTTGATGCGCTGAAACGCGCCGGCCTCGAACACGAACTCGGGCAGCAGCCCGGAGACCGCGAGCTTCGCGTTCCACGGACCGTCGTGGTAGTTCGCCGAGCCGGTGAGCCGCAAGAACTGGGTGCGGTTGAAGAACCGCTTGGTCTCCGAGTCGGTGTCCTTGGTCGCGTAGAGCTCGAACGTGTCGATCGTGCCGATGCTCGACAGCGTGAGCCGCCACTTCGACGACAGCTGGTGATCGATGCGGAACTGCTCGTCCCAGTAGCTCGGGACCGTGGTCAGCGACAGGTCGACGCTGTCGGGGATGATCGACGGCAGCACGAAGTCGATCGTCGAGCGCCGCAGCCCGAACATGTAGCGCGTGCGCGCGCCGATCCGGCCCTGTGCGAGCAGGCCACCGTCGATCATCGAGACCTCGGCCTGGGTCGTGCGCGCGTCACTACCCGGCCGGGTGACGAGCGACACGATGCCGCTCGAGGCGCGACCGAACGAGACGTCGAAGCCGCCCGGGATGAAGTCGAGCGCCTGGATCGCCTCGGCGGGGATCACGGCGCGAAAGCCGATGTTGTGGAACAACACCGGGATCTCGAAGTCGTCGACGAGGACCTTCGAGTCCTGCGGCGAGCTGCCGCGGATCACGACGCCCGAGTAGCCGAGCGGGATCTGGAGGTTGACCACGCCGGGCATCACGGTCAGCGCGCGCACCACGTCGCCGCCGGTGCCGGGCACGCGCTGCAGCTCCTCGCGATCGAGCTTCGCGGCGCCCGGCGCTGCGGGCGGGGCCTCGCTCGACACCTCGATCGTCTCCGAGGCCTGGTCCAGCGTCAGCAGCACCGTGTCGTCGAGCGTCGCGCCGGTGACCGTCGCGAGGCCGACCTCGTACTTGGTGGCCTCGATCACGAGCGTCGAGCCGATCGGCGCCTTCGTGCGAAACCAGCCGTCGCGACCTGTCGACACGGTGTCGGTCGCGCCCTCGACGCTGATCTTCGCGCCGCGCACGGGCCGGCCCAGCGCGTTGATCACGCGGCCGCGCACCGTGATGATCTTGGCGAGCGGCGCGGCGGGCGCCTCGGGCGACTCGGCCGTGGGCGCCTCGGGGGCGGGTGCCTCCGGCGCAGGTGCCTCCGGCGCGGGTGCGGGCTCCTCGGGTGCGGGCGCTTCGGGCGCGGGCGCCGGCTCGGGCTGCTCGGCTGGCGGCTGCGGCTGCGCCAGGGCAGCGCGCGCGAGGCAAACGATGGCAAGTCCGACGGCTACTCGCACGAGACCTCCGCCGAGCAGCAATGACCATGCCGTCCACAGCTCATGGTGGGAGCAGCTTAGACCCAGCTGCCCCGCAAACCAGACCGACAGGTGCAGAGAATTCCGACGATCAAACCGAAAATGCGAAGAGCCGACCCGAAGGCCGGCTCCTCTTCATCACGAGCGAGATCGATCAGTGATCGAAGTCGTGGCCGTGGCCCTCGTGACCACCCGCCTTCTCGTCCTTCTTCGGCTTCTCGGCGATCAGGGTCTCGGTGGTGAGCATGAGGCCCGACACCGACGCCGCGTTCTGCAGCGCCGTGCGAACGACCTTCGTGGGGTCGATCACGCCGGCCTTGACGAGATCCTCGTACTCGAGCTTCGCGGCGTTATAGCCGTAGCCGCCCTTACCCTCCTTGACCTTGGCGACGACGATCGAGCCGTCGACACCCGCGTTGCCCGCGATCTGGCGCAGCGGCTCCTCGAGCGCGCGACGCACGATGTTGACGCCGTAGCGGCGGTCATCATCGAACGTCAGCTTGTCGAGCGCCGGCAGGCTGCGGACGAGCGCCACACCGCCGCCGGGGACGATGCCCTCTTCGACGGCCGCGCGGGTCGCGTACATCGCGTCCTCGACGCGCGCCTTCTTCTCCTTCATCTCGACCTCGGTCGCCGCGCCGACGCGGATGACCGCGACGCCGCCGACGAGCTTGGCCAGACGCTCCTGGAGCTTCTCGCGATCGTAATCGCTCGTGGTCTCCTCGATCTCGCGGCGGATCGTCTTCACGCGCGCCTCGATCGCGTCCTTCTTGCCCGAGCCCTCGATCACCGTCGTGTTGTCCTTGGTGACCTGGATCTTCTTCGCGCGACCGAGGTCGGCGAGCGTCAGGTTCTCGAGCTTGAGGCCGAGGTCCTCGGTGACCGCCTGGCCACCCGTGAGGGCCGCGATGTCCTGCAGCATCGCCTTGCGGCGATCGCCGAAGCCCGGCGCCTTGACGGCGCAGACCTGCAGCGTGCCGCGCAGCTTGTTGACGACGAGCGTCGCGAGCGCCTCGCCATCGACGTCCTCGGCGATGATGAGGAGCGGCTTGCCCTGCTTCGCCACCTGCTCGAGGACCGGCAGCAGGTCCTTCATGTTCGAGATCTTCTTCTCGTGCGAGAGGATGAAGCAGTCGGTGAGCACCGCCTCCATGCGCTCGCTGTCGGTCACGAAGTACGGCGACAGGTAGCCACGGTCGAACTGCATACCCTCGACGACGTCGAGCTCGCTGCTCAGCGTCTTCGCCTCTTCGACGGTGATGACGCCTTCCTTGCCGACCTTGTTCATCGCCTCGGCGATCATCTCGCCGATCTCGGTGTCGCCATTGGCGCTGATCGTGCCGACCTGCGCGATGTCTTCCTTGCCCTTGGTGGGCGTCGACATCTTCTTGACCTCGTCGATCACGGCGGCGACCGAGGCGTCGATGCCGCGCTTGAGGTCCATCGGGTTCAGACCGGCGGCGACGAGCTTCGCGCCCTCGTTGTAGATCGCCTGCGCGAGCACGGTCGCGGTGGTGGTGCCGTCACCGGCGACGTCGGAGGTCTTCGATGCGACCTCCTTCACCATCTGCGCGCCCATGTTCTGGAACTTGTTTTCGATCTCGACTTCCTTCGCGACGGTGACGCCATCCTTGGTCACCGTGGGCGAGCCCCACGACTTCTCGATGACGACGTTGCGGCCGCGCGGGCCGAGGGTGACCTTCACCGCGTTGGCGAGGAGGTTGAGGCCCTTGGCGATCTCGCTGCGGGCGCTCGACGAAAAGATGATTTCTTTGGCAGCCATGTTGTACCTCGTGCGTGGAAGTCGTTAGTCGAGAACAGCGAGCAGGTCGTCTTCGCGAAGGATCAGGTGCTCTTCACCATCGATCTTCACTTCGGTGCCGCTGTACTTGCTGAACAGCACCTTGTCGCCGGCCTTGACCTCCAGCGCGATCAGCTTGCCGTCCTTGTCGCGCTTACCCGCGCCGGCGGCGATGACCTTGGCCTGGATCGGCTTTTCCTTGGCCGAATCGGGGATGAACAAACCACCAGCGGTCTTGGTCTCTTCGTCGAGACGCTTGACCAGAATTCGATCGTGCAGCGGACGGATCTTCATTTGCCTCACTCCAGAAGGGTTCGTTGAGCTCGCCGCCTGCTATAGACACGCGAGGCGACGTTGGCAACCCCCTGCGGTGAGTGCTAACAACTTTATATTTAGTGCTGCGATCTCAGTCGCTTAGAACGTGCCGGCAAGCCCGACTTGATTGCCAGCGACGTACGGCTGGGCGCGCCCGACGCTGACTCTCGGCAGCGCTTTTCGCATCCAGTAGATTCCGAGGTAGAGCCCGACCGCGCTCGGCACCGCCGTGATGAGGCCGGCCTTGCACATCGTCGGGTGATCGGTCGAGCAGCCGACGGCGGTCAGCGTGATGCCGGTCGCCAGACCCATGCCCGCGAACGTCGTCATCACGATGCCGCCGGCGTACAGGCCATTCGACAGCGGCTTCGCGGTGACCATCAGGTCACCCTGTGGCAGGTAACCGACGTCGAGCCGGATCGGGTTTCGCTCCTGCGAGCGCAGCACGACGAACTGCATCGGCATCACACCGATCGAGCACGGCGTCGCGCACGCGGGCTGGCGATCGATCCAGATGTCCCAGGCGTCCTCGCCGGTCGAGACGAACGTGGCGCGCGTCGGCGCGGCGGCCTGCGGCTGCTGCGGCGCTGCCTCCGGTGCTGGCTGTGGCGCTGGTTCCGCTGCGGGTTCCGGTGCTGGTTCCTGCAGCTGCTGGCCAGGCTGTGCCGATGCGACGCCGGGCAACGCCGCGAGCGCGATCAAGATTCCGTACTTCATAGGCTACTCACAGGAGGTACGGACGGGCCACGAGCCCATTGTCTGTCAGCGGAACGGCCGCCGCAATGTGGTACATCCGCCGACAGTCATGAGGCGCGTCGTTTCGTTGGTCCTCGTCATCGTGCTCGGCGGTTGCACGTTCGCGCAGAAGCATCCGGGTGTGACGGTTGGCATCGTGGCCGGCACGATCGGGCTCGGCGCGTGCGAGCTCAGCGTCGAGAAGATCGGGACGTGCTCGATCGTCGGCGGGGCCGCCGGTCTGGTGCTCGGAGGGCTCACCGGGCTCGTCACCATGTTCGCCGATACGTCGGCGCACGAGCTGCCGCCTCTGGAGGAGGAGGAGCCGCCGTACGTGCGCATCCGGTCGCGGCCGCCGGCGGCGCCGTCAGACGCTGGTGTCGGTGCCGCCAGCATCGACGCGGGCGTGCCGCTCGGCGTTCCCGCGGACGCGGGCGGTGGGCAGCCCGACGCCGCTCTCTGAGGGCTCGCCGACATCGAGGTCGTAGTCGGCCTGGTTGATGCCGAGCCGCTCCTCCGCCTCGAGCCGGTTCTCGCCCCGCTGCAGCGTGCCCGCGATGTCGCCGCCGCAACGCGAACAGCGCGGCAGCGCGGGCGCGAGCGTCACGCCACAGCTGGGATCGGAGCAGGTCTCGCGGCGTACGCGGCGGCCGATCGAGAACCCGGCGACCCACGCGCCGCCCATGATCCCGAGCATCGCACCGGCGTGGCCGGCGATCGCCAGCGGGATCGCGCCGAACAGCCCGAGTGCCATGCCGAGCCACGCCAGCTCCCATCGCCGATCATGCGGCACGCGCAGCACCGAACGGCCGACGTTGTAGCCGAGCGAGCCGCCGCGGTGCACCGTCGCCGCCGGCAGGTTCGAATCATCCTTGCCCCAGAGTCGCAGCGGTGCCGGTGGCGGCGCCGCGGGCGGCTGGCGCGGTGCGGGCCACGTGGAGCGCGAGGGCAGGCCGAGCGCGGCCACGACGTGATCGCTCACCAGCGTACGTGTCGCGGCATCGAGCTCGTGGGCCTGGTTCGTCTCGAGCTGGCGCCTGACCGCACGCAGCTCGGCCGGCGATGCGCCACGCGCGACGAGCTGCATCGCGAGGGCGTACGCCATCGTGCTCGCCGGCAGCGTGCCTTGCTCGTCGTGGGACCATCGCGTGATCGCCATGTTTCCCTGGAGCTCGCCGCTCGCGCGGTAGCGGTACGCCGCGTTCGTCATCACGATGCCGAACCCGAGATAGACCGTCGTCAGATCGATCAGCCGGCGCTCGAGCTCGCTGTCCGCCTCGTCGAGATCCCGCTGCACGCGAAACACGATCGCCGCGAGGTGCACGAGCTGTGCGACGGCCGTCAGCGGGTCGGTCAGCCACGCCGGGTCGACGACGAGATGGAGCGCCTCGCGCGCGAGGCTGGTCGGCGTGATGCCGCGCTTCGCGTCGCTGTCGCCGAGCTCCGCCGTGATCGTGACGTCGTGCAGGCCTGCGTGCGCGAACACCCGCTTCGCGAGCCGCGCGACGCCGCCATCGTCGGGGTGCCACTCGTCGGGAAAGTAACGATCGGTCGCCTCGACCAGCGGTGTCGCGACGTAGCTGTCGAGCCCCGCGCGCTCGATGAGCCGGGCCATCTCCGTGGTCAGCCACGCGCGCTCCTCGTCCGTCACCATGGCGGCTGCATAACGCGGTGCGCCTGCGTCGGGCAAGCACCGATCTCGAGGCGGCGGACGTGATAAGCCACGGGCATGGCTGATCCAGTCGCCGAGAGCCTGCTCGAGTACCGCAAGCACTTTCCGGCGCTCGAGGAGTGCGTCCACTTCATCTCGCACTCGCTCGGCTGCGTGCCGGCGAAGGCCAAGGACGACCTCGCCGAGTTCTTCGAGCAGTGGCGCACCAAGTCGATCACCGCATGGGGTGACTGGCTGCCCGAGGTCGATCGCGCCGCGGAGCGGATCCAGAAGCTCATCTCGGCGCCGCAGGGGACCGTCGTGATGCACCAGAACGTCTCGACGGTGATGTCGGTGCTCGCGTCGTGCTTCGACTTCACGCCGGAGCGCGACAAGGTCGTGTTCGAGGCCACGCAGTTCCCGACCGTCTCGTACGTGTGGCACGCCGAGCAGCGACGCGGCGCGAAGTGCGTGCTCGTGCCGTCGCCCGACAAGATCACGGTCGACGCCGATGCAATGTGCGCGGCGATCGACGAGCACACGCTGGTCGTGCCGATGTCGCACGTCGTGTTCTCGTCGGCGTACGTGCAGGATGCCAAGAAGATCTGCGCGCGCGCGAAGGAGGTCGGCGCGCACGTGATCCTCGATTGCTATCAGTCGATCGGTACGCTGCCGATCGACGTCGTCGATCTCGGCGTGTCGTTCGCGTGCGGCGGGTCGGTGAAGTATCTGTGCGGCGGGCCCGGCGCGGCCTGGCTCTACGTCCGCAAGGATCTGATCGAGCAGTTCGCGCCGCGGGTCACCGGCTGGTTCGGCAACGAGGCACCGTTCGCGTTCACGATGCCCGAGCAGACCTACGCGGACACGATCTGGCGCTACATGGGCGGCACGCCCGCGGTCTCCGCGCTGTACCAGGCGCGCGCCGGCCAGTCGATCATCGGCGAGATCGGCGTGCGCCGCATCCGCGAGAAGAGCCTGGTGATGACCCAGGCGTGCATCGACTGGGTCGACGAGCTCGGCCTGACCCTCAACAGCCCGCGGCCGGAGCGGACCCGCGGCGGCTCGGTCGTGTTCGATTTCGTCGGCTCGGCGGACGTGTGTCGCGAGCTCAACCGCCGCAAGTTCTTCTGCGACCACCGGCCCGGCGCCGGCATCCGGATCGCGCCGCACTTCTACACGAAGCCGGAGGAGGTCGATCTGTTCTTCACCGAGCTGAAGAAGATCCGCGGCGGCGGCGGCGCCCGATGACGATCGCGATGGCCGCGATGATCGGCCAGCCGCGCGACGGTGCGCCCGGTCCGCTGCACGCACACGCGTAGAAGCTGGTCCGCTCGAAGTCGCGGCCGGTCGCGTCGCCGACGAGGTGGACGACCTGCTTGCCGGCCGGCGTCCGCACCGTCAGCTCGGCCTCGTAGCGGCCGCGCGCCGGCGGCTCGAACGTGACGGTGACCGCCTGCTCCTCGTGCGACACGAGCTGCTTCGTGTAGCCGACGCGCGGGTCGATGATCCAGGCGCCGAGCGTGCCCTGCTTCGTCTTCAGCGACTCGATCTTGATCGACGACGGCTCGAGATCGCAGTTCTGCAGCTTCAGCCGCTGCGACGGCGCGGGCACGTCGACGTCGACGCTGCCGAAATCGAGCCCACGCGGCGACAGCGCGGTGCCAGACGTGACGTACTCGAGCGTCACCGGCACCGTGTGGTCGTTCGGCACGTCGTCGTGCCAGGTGAGCGTGCCGGCGAGCGGGCCGGCGGCGTCCATCGCCGGCGTCACCGTCGCGGTGAGCGACATCATCGGTGCCAGTGCGCGCGGCGTGCCCGGGCTGGACGCGACGAAGCTCTGATCCATCTGCGGTGGGTCGACCGCGAGCGTCGCGGTGCCGTCGTTGATCAGCATGACGTTGCCGCTGACCTGCGTGCCGACGCACGCGGTGCCGAGATCGAGCTCGCTCGGCACGATGCGAGAGCTCGGCGTGACGACGCGGCCGGTGACCGGCAGCTGCAGCGCGGTGCCGTCGATCACGAGGTCGACCGATTCACCGTCGAGCACGGTGTCTGCACCGGTGTCGAGCTCCAGCGTCGCCACCACCGACGCGCCCGGTGCGATCGCACCCGGCAACCCCGGCGCGGCGAGCACGAGGCCGGGCCGGTGCTCGTGGAGATCGAACGCGGTGACCTGCGCGGTGAGCGATGGCGACGTGTTCGTGATCGTGAGGTCGAACGCGGGCGGGGGCGTGCCGACCCGGACCTCGCCGAAGTCAAAGCTCGTCGGCGTGACCTGGACGTTCGCGGTGCCGCCGGCATCCGGGGAGCCGCCATCGGAGCCGGTGCCCGCGTCGGAGCCGGCGGCATCCGGGGAGCCGCCATCGGAGCCGGTGCCCGCGTCGGAGCCGGCATCGGGCAGTCCCGCGTCCGAGCCGATGTCCGCGTCCGATCCGGGCGCGTCGGGAATCGCGGCATCGGAGCCGATGGCCGCGTCGGAGCCGGCGTCGGGGACGAGTCCGCCATCGGTGCCCGTCTCGGCGGTGAGCCCACCGTCGGGCGGCAAGGCCGCGGCGCCCGCCGGCGTGGTGACCACGAGATCGAGCGACGCCGACGCGATGCCGGCGGTCGCGATGACGACCGCGGATGCGAGCCACCGCGCTCGGGTTCGCCTCATCCTCGTTCAGAGTAACCGATTCGGCCGCGCGCGTCGCCGCCGCGAGAAGCTCGCACGCCGACGTGGGAACAGGACGCACACGAGCGCGACGATCAGCGGTGCAGCGCCGCCCGGCTCGCTCGAGGTGCACGAGCATGCGTAGAAGCTGGTGTCGCCCTTGCCGCCGTCGACGCCGGCATCGGGCTTGACCTGGTCGGGCGCCGTGCCCTCGCCGACGAGCACGACCTCGAGCGGCGTGCCCGGGAGCTGCGGGGACGTGATGCGCAGCGTCTCGGTGACGATACCGATCCGGGTCGGATGGAAGCCGACGCTGAACGTCGTGGTCTCGTTCGGGTTCAGCATCGGCGGGAAGTTCGGGCTGTCGATCTCGAACGGCGTCTTGATGATCGGCGGATCGAGCAGGAGCGGCGTCGGGTTGCAGTTCTGGATCACGACCCGCTGGCCATCCTCGGTGTAGAGGTGGACGGTGACCTTGCCGAAATCGAGCGCCGGAGGCGCGATCGCGCCGCCCTGATCGATGAACCGCGCGCTGATCGCCGTCACCGCGGTCGGTTCGCCCGCCACATCGGTGTGCCAGGTCACCGTATCGGCGAGCTGCGCGACGCCGGTCTGCCGCAGCGGCGTCACCGAGACCGTCGCGGTCGCGGCCGGCGCGAGCAGGCTCGGATACAGCGGCGGTGACGTGTTCGCGAGCTGAAACGCGGCCGTCCCGCCGAGCGTCGGCTGCGCGAGCTCGAGCGTCGCGGTGCCATCGGCGACCAGCGACACGTTGGAGGACGTGGTCGGCTGGCCGACGCAGAACGTGCCGAGGTCGACCGCCGGGGCCACCTCGTACGAGGCCGCGACCACGCGCCCGGTGAGGGGGATCTCGAGCATGTCGCCGTCGTCATCGGCGATCACGATCACGGACGCGAGCTGGCCTTGCGACATCATCGCCGGATCGAACGTGACGTCGAACGTCGCCGGCGTCGTCTCCTGCGAGAGCGCGCCGACCGTGATCCCGGGGGCCGGGCTCTGCAGCGCCGGCGGATCGCCGAACGTGACGGGGGTGCCCGACGTGGCGAGCACCTGGAACGTTCGCGTGAACGGCGCGGCGGTGGTGCGAAGATCGCCGAGCGCGAGCGCGGTCGGGTTCGCGTAGATCGGTAGTGTGCTGCCCTCGCAGGTCGCCATCAGCTCTTGCACGGCGCCGGCGAGCGCGTCCATCGCCTCCACGCTGATCGTCGTCGCGAACGAGCCAGCCGCCGCGGGCGCGCAGATCACCGACACCGTGGTGGGAGCGCCGGGCGACACCACGGCACTCGTCGCCGGCGACAGCGAGAACGGAGGCGACGTGCCGGTGGCGAGCGCGAGGTTCGCGGTGACGTCGCGGTTGCCGCGGTTGCCGAGCTCGAACGTCATCGTCGACGACTTGCCGATCGGCACCGAGCCGAACGAGATCGGAGCTGCACCGCCGATCACGTTCAGGGTCGCGCCGCGCGCGGTGCCCTCGAGCAGGATCTCCTTCGTGCGGTGGATCGCGTCGTCGTACGACACGAGCAGCGTCGCGCGGCGGCGGCCGAGTGCACCCGGATCGAACGTCAGGTTGATGTCGAGCAGCTCGCCGGCATCCAGCGAGCACGGGCTCGTGATCGTGCCCGTACACTCGCCGCTCGCCGTGTACGTCCAGTCGAGCGACGCGCCGCTGTCGACGTCGACGGTTCGAATGTCGGTGACGAGGAGCGTGCCGCCGCCGGCGTTCGTCAGGTGAACCACGGTGCTCGCGCTACCCTCGAGTACCTCGATCGGAGCCTGGATCACGACGTCCGTCGGGGTCGCCGCCAGCACCGGAGCGGTCGTGCTCGCGCCCGTGCACTGCAGCGTCACCGGCTGGGCGAGGAGCTGGAACGTGTCGGTGCCGACGTAGAGCTGCGCGGTGTGGACGCCGGGCGTCTGTGGCGTGCAGCGGACCTGCACCGCGAGCGTGCCGCCTTGCGCGACCGGGATCACGTCTGCATCGCAGTACGCTGCATCGGGATTGCACGGCGCCGAGAACTGGAAGTTGCCGGCGAGGTCGCTCGTCTGCAGAGACACGCGATGGATCGGCGTCGTCGAGCCGGCGTGCTGGAGGTCGAGCTCGAGCATCGCGGTCTCGCCGACGGCGACCGTCCCGAAATCGAGCGAGGTCTGCTGTGGCATCAGCGTCGCCGACGAGCCGTACAGGCACACGGTCATGAAGTCGGCGAGCGCGGCGCCGCCGCTGTCGTCGATCGCGTGGTACAGGCAGCGGCGCATCGCCGGCACTCCGCGCGGTGGACACGCGAGCTGGACGGCGCGCATCGTCGCCGGCGAGATCGCGACCGGGTTGCCGCCGGTCACCGAGAACATCAGCGCCGGATCGCACGTCGCATCGGAGCCGACGCCCACCGTGTACGTCATCGCCGACGTGTTCTGCAGTGTCGCCGAGCCCGAGCCCGAGCCGGTCGCGCTCGCGATCGTGATGACGGTGACCTCGGGCGTCGCGCGGATGTCGCCGTTGCCGATCGCGTAGGCGCCGGCCGCCACGGCGAGCACGGCCGCGACCGCGAGCGCGCGCGCCGGCCATCGCATCACAGCCGTCCGATCACGCCGACCGTCGGTACGAACACGGTCTCGTCGGGCCGCTTGCCGTCGACCAGCGCGTCCTTGACGTTGAAGAAGTGCTCGATCCCGAGGTCGGCCTGCACGCTGAGGTGCCCGTTGATCTCGAGCTCGATGCCACCCGCGCCGCGGAGCCCGATCGCGACCGCGGACTCCAGGTCCGTGTCGTCGGTGAAGAAGAACAGCGGCACGCCCCCGCCGACGTACGGCCGCAGCCAGCCGGTCAACAGCCGCAGCCGGATGCCGGCGTAGAGGCCCCAGTGATCGGCCTTGAGCCCCGCGAGCTCGAGCTCGATGCTGTCGATCGGGGACAGCGCGATGCCGAGACCACCGGCGATGCCGCGCCCCTTGCCGTCGACGCGCAGGATACCGAGCACGCCGGAGCTGATCGTGTGCTCGGAGGGGCGCTCGACGAAGACCGTGCCGTCATCCTCGATCACGTAGTGCGGCACGATCGGCTGCAGCACCACGCCGGCCTCGCCACGCACCTGACGCGCGCCGCTCGCACCGCTGCCGGTCGCGTATTGCGTCCCCGTGATCAGCCAGCCGTCGACCTTCTCGGGCGCGGCATCGCCAGCGGGCGTCGTGCCACCGGTGGCCGCGCCGGTCGTCGGCGTGGTCGTGTCCGTCGTGGTCGCGCCGGTCGTCGTCGTGCCCGTCGTGGTGGTGCCCGTCGTGTCGGTGCCGGACGTGGTGGCAGCCGGCGCGGGCACGGTCGCGGCCACCTCCTTGGTCTCGCCCTCGACGCCGGTGAGCGATAGCGCGATCGTCTTCGCGCCGTGGCGCACCCGCACCACGTGGCGCCCTGCCTGCACGCGCGTCTGCAGCGTGCTGCCGACCGGGATGAACGGGCCGCCGTCGATCGAGACATCGGAGCCGCTCGGCGTGACGCGGACCGTGAGCAGCGTCAATTGCTTGTCGAGGTCGACGAGCAGCTGCTTGACCTCCTCGACGCGCTCGGGACCGGTCGCCGGATCGGCGAGGTAGCGCTGGTACGTGTTCGCCGCGTCGGCGATCCGGCCCATGTCGCGCAACGTCGAGCCGATGTTGAGCAGGATCTTCGGGCTCGGAAACTTCGCGTAGGCCTCGAGGAAGTTCGCGAGCGCCTGCTCGTACTTCAGCGCCTGGAGCTGGCGCACGCCCTCGGTCATCAGCGCGGCGGCGAGCGGTCGCGCCTTCGGATCGGTCACGCGGATCGCCGGATCTTGCGTGATCGTCGCGAGCGCCTGTGCGAGCTGCTTGTCATCGCGGATCTGCGCGAGCGGCGCCGCCGCCTTGGGTGCGGTGACGGGCTGCGCGTGGGCGGGGAGGGCCCACAGCACCAGAGCGAGACAGAGCGCGCGCCGCATCTGTTGCCTAGTCTAAGTCGAACTCGATCGGCGATCCGCGTTTGCTGTGCGCTGGTCGCACGGCGTTGCCGGTTCGGTCACGGCCGTAACCGCGGTCTCCCCGGGGCGGCCGCGCGGGACGCGCCGGGGCCGCATCGGCCGCCGGGGGGGCCTCCACGTCAGCCGGCATGCTCGGTGTCGGCGGCTCGCCGGGACCCGGCACGGCGGTGGCTTCGCCCACCGCGGCGGTCGGCGGCTCGCGCGCGGGCGGGGCAGCGGGCCCGGGAGCATCACCGCCACGCAGCGCGATGACTGCGATGATCGCCGAGGCGACGAGCGTCGCGCCGGCGACCCAGGGCCACACGCGGGCCCGAGGCTCGGCGACGCTCGGTGGAGCCGGTACGGATCGCTCGCCGAGCACCGCGGCCAGCGCCTCGCCGACCTCGGCCGCGCTGGCGGGCCGGCCGGCGGGCTCCTTCGCGAGCAGCCGCATCACCAGATCGTCGAGCGCAGGCGATACCGCGGCGCCGCGCGCGCTCGGCCGGTCCGCCGTGCCGAACAGCTGCAGCGCGATGATCTCGCCGGCGCCGATCGCGACGAACGGTGGCTCGCCGACGAGCATCTCGTACAGCATGCAGCCGAGCGAGTAGAGGTCGGCGCGGTGATCGATGCGGCTGGCCGCGCGCGCCTGCTCCGGGGCCATGTACAGCGGCGTGCCCATCAGCGCGCCGGTCTGCGTGTACCTCGTGCCGGTCCCGAGATCGCCGAGCTTCGCGATCCCGAAATCGAGCACCTTCGGGCGCTCGCCGACATCGGGGTCCGCGACCAGGAACACGTTGTCCGGCTTGAGGTCGCGGTGAACGATGCCCTTGCCGTGCGCGGCGGCCAGTGCCGCGGCGATCCCGCGCGCGATCTGCGCGGCCTCGGCCTCGGCGAGCCGACCGCGTACCGCGATGCGCTGGGCGAGCGACTCGCCCTCGAGCAACTCCATGACGAAGTACGCGCGGCCATCGTTCGCGTAGCCGAAGTCGAGGACGTCGACGATGCCGGGATGCCGGATCGCGCTCGCCGCCTTCGCCTCGTTCACGAACCGCGCCACGAGCTCGCGCTCCGCCGTCAGCTCGTTGCGCAGGACCTTGAGCGCGACCCGGCGCTCGATCACCACGTGCTCGGCGCGGTAGACCGTGCCCATGCCGCCGCTGCCGAGCTCGCCCAGGATCCGGTAGCTGCCGAGTATCGCGCCGACGAGATCCGGCTCTTCGTTCATCCCCCATCACGAGGATGCGCCAACCATCACGGGCAGGCAACGAGCGGCGGGTGGGCAAGGGTAGGCGTGCTAGCTTTGCTGCCGATGCCGAGCTTTCAGCGTCACGTGTTCGTCTGCATCAACGAGCGGCCCGCCGATCATCCAAAGGGTTGCTGCAAGGCCAAGGGCGGCGTCGAGGTCCGCGACCGGCTCAAGTCCGAGCTGGCAGCACGTGGCATCTCCAAGCTCGTGCGCGCGAACAATTCCGGCTGCCTCGATCAGTGCGAGCATGGGGTCACCGTGGTCGTCTATCCCGAGCAGGTCTGGTACGGCGGCGTGACCGTCGACGACATCCCCGAGCTCGTCGACAGGCACCTGGTCGGCGGCGAGGCGGTCGAGCGCCTGATGATCCCGAACCAGCCGCACCTCGGCGAGCGCCGCACGTTCGCGAAGCTGAACACGGAGAAGCGGAAGTGAGGCGCGCCGCGATCGCGACGCTGGTCGTCACGCTCGCGGGCACCGCGCACGCCGACTCCATCACGGACGCCGAGGCCGCGCCGACCTCCGCTGCGGCGTCCTCCGCCGAGGCCACGCCCTCCGCCGACGCCGCGCCGAACGCGCCGGACGAGATCGCCGACCCCGACGGAATCGCCGACCCCGACGAGATCGCCGACCCCGACGAGATCGCCGACCCCGACGAGATCGCCGACATCGAGTCGCGTGAGGCGAACCTCGAGTCGACCGAGGCGCGCAGAGGGCTGACGCTGACGTTCGCTCCCGGCGGCGACATCATGATCGGCGGCGACATCGGCGTCGGCCGCGGTCCCGCGCTGGCGATCCGGCTCGGCCACGTCGCGACGCGCAAGACGCTCATCACGTTCGAGATCGCGCTCAACAGCGCGCTGCACAAGAAATCGGAGATGGGGCCGACCCTCACCGACACCAGCGTCGCGTTGTTCGCCGGTGCGCAGCGCTACACGACGCGTTCGCTGTGGGTGCGGGCGGCCGGCGGCATCACGGCGCTCGCGAAGAACACGATGACCGACGGCAGCGGCGGCGACAGGCCGATCGCCGGGATCGGCGGCCTCCTCGGCGCCGGGGTCGACGTCGTGCGATTGCGCTACTTCGTGGCCGGCTTCGAGACGCTCGGGATGGGATCGCTGAGCCGCGACGGGCTCAAGCTGGAGCTCGCATTCGCGCTCGGGCTCACGTTCTACTTGTAGCCGGTCTGATCGAGCACGAGATCGACCTGCTCGCTCGCGACGTTCGCGCGGCCCACGATCGCGCGGCCGACGCGGTCGCCCTTGCCGGCGACGAGCTGCGCGCCGGCGTGCGTCAGCAGCATGTAGCGCCCGGCCGCGTCGGTGCGCGCGGTCGCCGCCTCGCGCTCGTGAAACACCGCGGTCACGCGGGCGTCGGCGACGGGCTTGCCGTCCTCGCCGCGCACGACACCGCTCACCGCCTTGTCGCGCGGCATGCCGGCCTCGACCTCGATGTAGGACGTGCGATCGGGCTCGACGACGACGCTGGTCTCGACGAGGCGATCGCGCCAGCGCACCGCGAGGGTGAGCGCGCACGCCGGCGCGCCGTCGATCGTGAACCGCCCGCCGACCACGGGCACGATGCGCGGCTGGTGCGTGACGAGCAGCGGCTGGTCCTTCGGCCCGCAGTGCAGGAACGCGACCTCGAGGCTGCCGCTGACGAGATCGGTCGTCGTGCCGGCGATACGTCCGGTGCCGCCGAGCACGAGCCGCAGGTCCTGGCGGGGCGCGACCACCACCGTGTCGGCGATGCCGAGGCCGGGCGCGGACGCGGTGATCCGGTAGCGCGCGGGCGGCATGTCATAGACGTGCCAGTTGCCGGCGGCGTCGGCCCGTTCCTGCTGGCCGTTGACGAACGGGTCGAGTGGCGTGATGTCGAGATACGCGAGCGGCACCGGCCGGCCGTTCGCGTCGACGATCGTGCCCGCCAGATCTGGCCGCTGCTCGGGGATCTGGAGCACGACGTCGTCGAACCGCGTGCCGTCGCCACACGCGAACGTCTGCTGCGGCGACGGTGGCGAGCGCCACGGCCAGGCCCGCAGCGTGACGAGCTCCTCGTCCGTGGTGACCCAGCGAAACACGCCGCCCTCGATCCGCCCGGCGGGACCGAACCCGTCGGCGCGGGTGCTCAGCTTCTCGATGGCGCCGTCGGGGGCGGGCGCACCGTTCGCGGTGATCACGCTGCCGCTCACGATGCAGCCGCGGGCGAGCGTGATCCGCATGTCGAGCTTGTCGCCGGCGTCGAGATCGACCTCGGTGTTCTCGCGCACGCCGGCGTACTCCGGGTGCGCGGCGTCGAGCACGTAGGTACCGGCGGCGACGCGCAGCGTGAACCGGCCACGCGCGTCGGTGATCGCGCTGTCGGTCCCGAGCACCGGCCGCGCCGCGAAGATGCGGTCGTCCGCGCGCAGCCGCACGACGGCGCCGGCGAGCGTGCGGCCATCGCGAGCGCGGACCGTGCCGCTCAGCTCGGCGGCCGGCGCGACGGTGAGCTCGACGTCCGCCAGGTCGCGGTCGACCTCGAGGCTCGTCATCAGGCCTTGATCCTCGAGGCCGGCGATCGCCTCGCGTGGCGAGCTGTCGAGCCGCACGCGCTCGGCGATGCCGGTCGACACGAAGCGGTCGTCACGGACGAACACGCGGTAGCGACCGGGCGCGACGCGGATGTGGAGCTCGCCGGCGCGGCTCGTGCGCGTCGCACGCTCGCCGGCATCGCCGCGCAACACGACCTCGATGTCCGCGACGGGCTTGCCCGTGATCTGATCGATGACGTGGCCGGCGAGCATGACGTCGGAGCTGGCTGGCGGCGCGGTCGGGCGCTGCGCGGGGGACGGCGGCGGTGCGGGCGGTGCAGCCTGGCGCGGGTCGCCGCAGCCGAGCGCGACCAGCGCGATCGCGAGCGCGCACGAGCGACGAGCCATCACGATCGATGTAGCACGCAGCCGCGCGCTACGAGAGCACTTCGACGACAACCGCGGTGATGTTGTCCTTGCCGCCGCGCTGATTGGCGAACGCGATGCAGGCCTCGGCGGACTCCTCGAGATCACCGTCGCCGCACAGCTCGATCACCTCGCGGTGGTTCTCGCTGAAGTAGCCGTGAAGCCCGTCGCTGCACAGCACGAACCGGTCGCCGGCGGCGACGTCGACGTCGGCGGTGTCGACCTGCACGTAGTCCTTGTGGCCGACCGCGCGCGTGATGACGTTCTTGCCGGTCGCCTTCTCGGCCTCGGCCTTCGTCATCATGCCGTGCTTGACCTTGTAGTTGATGAGCGTGTGGTCCTCGGTCATCTGCAACACGGTCGCGCCGCGCACGCGATAGAC
>DAIRFU010000277.1:0-8949 GCA_036794935.1 Kofleriaceae bacterium
CGCGACCCAGCTCGCGCGCTCCGCATACCTCGTGCTCCAGTGCCGCGAGCTCGGCGCGCGCTGTGTCGTCGCGCTGACGATGGTCGACGAGGCCGGTGCCGCGGCACCGGACGCGCGTGCGCTCGCTGACCTGCTCGGATGCGCGGTCGTCCCGGTGACCGCGCGAACCCGCAAGGGCCTGACCGATCTGCTCGCCGCCGTCGATCGCGCGCTGCGCGACGAGCGCCGATCGACCTGGCAGTGGCAGCCGTCGCCGGCGCTGCGCGCCCACCTCGATGCGGTCACGGCCGCGCTGCCCGACACGTGGCGCGCGAAGGCTCGGTACGGCGCCGAGGATGCCCGTGCCGACGACGCGCTCGCGCTGTGGGCGCTGACGTGCGTCGAGTCCGACGGCGCGGAGGCCGACGAGCTCGTCGGCGTGCCCAAGGACGTGCGCACCGCGGTCGCGGCGCAGACGCGCGACGGTGCTCGCATCATCGACGATGAAGCGGTGCTCGCGCGGTGGCAGTGGCTCGATCGCGAGATCCCGAAGCTCACCCCGAAGCGGCCCGATCGCTCGCGCACCGAGCGCATCGATCGCGTGCTGCTCCATCGCGCGTTCGGCTTCGTCGTGTTCGCGGCGGTGATGACCGTCCTCTTCATGTCGCTGTTCGCGTGGGCCGATCCGGCGGTCGATCTGATCGATCGCGCCTTCAAGGCAGGATCGGCCGAGCTCAAGGACCTGCTCGGCAGCGGCATCTTCAGCGACTTCCTCGCCGATGGCGTGATCGCCGGCGTCGGCGCGGTGCTCGTGTTCCTGCCGCAGATCCTGCTGTTGTTCCTGTTCCTCGGCTTCCTCGAGGACTGCGGATACCTCGCGCGCGTCGCCTACCTGATGGACCGCATCATGCGGTCGATGAACCTGCACGGCCGCGCATTCGTGCCGATGCTGTTCGGCTTCGCGTGCGCGGTGCCCGCGATCACCGCGACGCGCACCATGGAGCGCCGCCGCGACCGCATCCTGACGATGATGGTCGTGCCGCTGATGACGTGCTCGGCGCGCCTGCCGATCTACACGCTCCTGATCGCGGCGCTGATCCCGGCCGACCGCGTGACGCAGGGCCTCTTGATGGTCGGCATGTACCTGTTCAGCGTGCTGATGTCGCTCGCCGCCGCGTGGGTGATGAGCAGGACCGTCAAGCCGCTCAAGGCGAAGCGGCTACCGTTCATCATCGAGCTGCCGCCGTACCGGTTCCCGCGCGTGCGCGACGTGCTCCGCATGATGTGGGGCAAGTCGTCGATGTTCCTGCGCGAGGCCGGCACGGTGATCCTCGCGTGCTCGATCGCGCTGTGGGCCCTGCTCTACTTCCCGCGCACGCTGCCCGACGCGCCGACGCCCGAGCAGCAGCACGCGCTGCGCCTCGAGCACAGCTTCGGCGGCCAGCTCGGTCACGCGATCGAGCCGGCGATCGCGCCACTCGGCTTCGACTGGAAGATCGGCATCGGGATCGTCGGCGCGTTCGCCGCGCGCGAGGTGTTCGTGTCGACGCTCGGCATCGTCAACGCCGTCGGCGATGACGCCGACGAGGGTTCCGAGCCGCTGCGCCAGGCGCTGCGCGAGGCGAAGAAGCCCGACGGCGCGAAGGCGTACACGCCGCTCGTCGCGCTGTCACTGATGGTGTTCTTCGCGCTCGCGATGCAGTGCATGAGCACGCTCGCGGTCGTGCGGCGCGAGACCCAGAGCTGGCGCTGGCCGGCGTTTCTGTTCAGCTACATGACGGTGCTCGCCTGGATCACGAGCCTGCTCGTCTACCAGGGCGGCCGGCTACTCGGCTTCGGCTGAGGGCACGAGATCGGCGAACACGAAGCCGTCGCGCTCGACGACCTCGGCGACCCGGACGGGGATGCGGCGGTTCAGCATCGGGCCGGCCGCGACGAACGTGTGCGTCTCGCCCCGCTCCCCGCACGGATCGACACCATCGGGCAATGACGCGAGGAGCGCCGCATCGACCCGGCGACCGACCAGCTCGCGCGGCACTCTGCGCGGATCGCCACACGTGATCCACGCCTCGACGCCGGCCTCGAGGATCTCGGTGGCGAGCGCGCGGGTGTCGCGGCCCCACAACGGGAACACCGGCGTCATCCCGGTCTCGGCCATCCGCGCCTCGCGGTACGCGCGCACGTCGGCGAGGAACAGATCACCGAAGACGACGTGCGTGATGCCATCGCCGCGGGCCGCCGCGAGCGCGCGCCCCATCGTGTCGGCGTACACCGCGTCCGGGCACGGCGCCGGGATCTCGACGATGTGGAGCGGCAGCCCGATGGCATCCGCCTGCGCGGCGAGCAGCTCGACGCGTACCGCGTGCATCGACACCCGCTGGTACGGCGCGGTCACCGTGGTGAGCAGGCCGACGATGTCGAGCTCGCCCGCGCGGCGTGCCTCGTGGAGCGCCCACGCGCTGTCCTTGCCGGTCGACCACGCGACGAGCGCGCGCGGCCGGGTCATAGCGGCGCCGCCTCGAGCGCGTCCGCCGACACCCACGCACGCCGTCGCGCGAGCCGCTTCGCCAGCGCGCGCCAGCCGGCCACCAGCGCGATCGTCCACAGCACGTCACCTGCGAGCGTGGCGCCGAAGAACGGCAGCGCGGCGAGGAAGCACACGGCGAGCCCGGGGAGCGTGCGCGGGTACATGCCGCCGAGCGCCCACACACCGACGTTCGACAGCACGAAGAACACGGTCGCGCCGGCGAGCGCGGCCGCGATGGCACCACCGCGACGCTTGCGCAGCGCGCGCGCGATCACGACCTGCGCCGCGAACCCGCCGTACACGAACAGCGTGCCGAGCGTGAACGCGGGCCAGTCATGCAGCCAGGCGAGCGCCAGATCGGCGAGCGCCATCGCGGCGAGCGTGACCGCGATCGCGGTGAGCGGCCGCATCGTGCGGCCGGCGAGCACCGCGGTCGCACCGACGGGCGCGACGTTGGGCGGATGGGGAACGATCCGGAAGAACGCGCAGACAAAGACGAGCAGAGCAGCAAGCATGTCACCCTCCGTGACGTACCCTCGACGGCGCGCCGACACGATCTGGCGCCGCCTCGGGCGGTGCGTCGGGCCGGTCTCCTGGCTTCCGGATCATCCTCCCGCGGCACCTTCCCTTTCGGTGGATCTGCCGCGGTCGTCCTCGGTCACAGTAGCGGGGGCTGCGCCGAAATCACATCGGCTTCCCGTTCACCCGTCGCGTGTTGGTTCGATCGTGCCGGTGGTTGGACCTCGCGAGGTCTGTATCACGGCTACGGCTCGAGCGCGCGGGCCGTGGCATCGAGAAGCGGCTGCGCGATCACCGGCTTGCCGGTAGCCTGCTTCATCCACAGGTCGGGCGAGATCGCGCCGATCCGGGACACGCGCTCGAACTCCTTCGCGAACGTCGCCTTGTCCTTGCCCGCGACGTGCTCCTCGACCTGAAACGCGATCAAAAAACCGAGCACGTAGTTGAACAGGTACAGCGGCGCCGCGATCGTGTGGCTGTAGATGCCGAGCAGTGCGCTGTCGTGGCCGCCGAGCGTCGGCTCGTAGTACTTGTTCCAGGTGTCGCGCGCGATCTTGACGGTCGCCTCGCGGATCTCGGCCGCGGTCGCGGTTGGATGATCGTAGAACCAGTGCCAGACATCGAGCTCGACGAGCGCAGAGCCGGCGATCTCGCGCGCGTTCCAGAACGTGTCGAGCACGCGCAGTCGATCGGCTTCACCCGCCGCCCGGGGGCGGCCCAGCAGCTCGAGGTCACGCGCCTGGAACAGGAACGCGAGTGCCTCGGTGAACGCGGTGTTCGGCACGCCGGCGAGCAACGTGTAGTCGATGTCGTAGAGCGAGAACGTCTGCTCGACGTTGTGCCCCAGCTCGTGGATCGCGATGTTGTAGCCCTTGTACATCATGCCGCCCGGCTCGACGCGCGTGCGCAGGTGCGCCTTGTCACCGCGCCGCTCCGCCCCCATCGCGTGGCCGGCGCCGCGCGACGAGTCCACCGTGATGTGATCGGCGACGTACTGCGCGCGCGCGGACGTGAAGCCGAGACCGCGCAGGATCCGCGGGATGTCCTTCTCGAACGCCTGTGGCGTCGGGTACTTCTTCGTCGTGATCTTGTCGAGCGCGGTCTCGGGCCCGGTGGTGTCGCCGAACTCGTACCAGATGTCGCTCGGCTCGAGCTTGCGGCCGAGCTTCTGCTCCATCTCCTTCGCCGCCGCGGTGGCGAGCGGCGAGTCGAGGATCTCGACGAGCAGCTTGCGCACGCGCTCCTCGGGCATCTCGGCCGCGTCGAACGCGCGGGCCATCACCGTCGGCGCGACCGGCACGTACGGATCGATCGCGCGGCCCGCGAGGAAGTGGTTGCGCACCTGTTCGAAGCGCGTGTCGGGCTCGCGCGCGTCGCTTGGTTCCTTCGTCTTCCCGGCAGGCGCGTCGGGCTCGACCGTGCCGGCCTCGGCGACGGTGACCTTGTTCGTGAACGGGTTCCAGTCGAGGTTCGGATTGTCGATGACGACCTTCGGGATCGCCTGGGTGACGATGCGCTCCATCACCTTGACGATCGTGCGCTGCTTCGCCAGCCCATCTGCGTCGGCGTAGTTCGCCTTGAGCTCGTCGCGCAGGTTCCAGTGGCTGATGAGGTGCTTGCCCGATGGGAACAGCCGCTTGCCGTCCTCGGCGAGCACGTGGTGCATCCACAGGTAGTAGCCGGCGATGTACTGGTCGGCGGCCGCAGCGGCGCCGCTGGCTGCCTGGAGCAGCGCGGCCGGCACGCGCGTATCGTACTTGCCGGTCAGCCGGACCTCGGCCCACTGCCGGCGCGTGTAGTGCTCGCCGTCGCGCAGCCGGTCGGCGAGCGTGGTCAGCGGGAAGTTCAGCAGCGCCGCGAACGCGACCTTGGACGCGAACATGTCCTCGACGACGTGCGCGCCGGGGTCGTAGCCGGCGAGCAGCGGCTCGAGCGGCGCCATCGGCCCGGTGTCGACCTCGGTGTTCCACCGCGCGGTGCGCCCGAGCTCGAGGAAGTGGCCGTTCATCTGCTCGTGAAAGGCCTGCAGCCGCTCGAACAGCGCGTCCTTCGCCTTGCCCTCGGGAACAAACTGCTCGACGCAGAACGCGGCGAGGTCGCCATCGCTCGCGCGCCACAGCGACGCGACCTGATCGAGGCCGCGCTCGATCGCCGCGCGATTGGCGTCGCCGTGCTTGGCGATGCACGCGGTCTTCGCGGCGGCGACGGCCTGCGCCGCGATCGGCGTGTCCGCGGGTGCGACGGCGGCGGTGACCGGCGCCGGCGGGGGCGCCTTCTGATCCGGACACGGCGCCTGCGTTGTTTTCTGACCGCAGGCCGCCACGAACACGAGGAGGAGCAACGAGAGTGCGCGCATCACCCGTGCGTCTGTAGCACAGCGGCGGCCCCTCACGTGGGGGCTGTCCCCGCAAGCCGTCAGCGCGTCAGCTTGCGATACTCGTTGATGTGCCGGATCGCCGACCGCGAGTCGCCGGACTGGTCGAACAGCGTCGCGAGGTTGTAATGCGCCTCGGCGAGCTGCGGATCGAGCTCGAGCGCGCGCCGGTAGAGGTCGATCGCCTCGGCTTCCTTCCCGGCATCCTGCGCGAGCACGCCGAGGTTGTAGTAGGCGGTCGCCTCGGCCGGATCGAGCTCGAGCGCGCTCTTGAAGCAGTCGCGCGCCGCCTCGCCATCACTCGAGTCGGCGAACAGGCGGCCGAGGTTGATCCACGCCTCGGTGCAGTCGGGGCGCAGGCGCAGCGAGCGGCGATACGCGTCGATCGCGGCGACTGGATCGCGCTCCTCGAGCAGCTGCGCGCGCGACAGCCACTGATCGGCGGTCGCCGGTGCCACCGCGACCGGGACCGGCGCGTCGGGCGGGCGCGGCAGCTCGCGCAGCTCGCCGGCGGGACCGGCCGGCTCGGGCTCGAGCGCGACCTCGAACGGCAGCGCGAGCTGACCGGTTCCGGGCGGCTCGCCGCGCGCGGGCACGCCGCGCACGTGGATCTGACCGTTGCGCGCCTCGACGGTGAGCTCGGCGATCGACGTACCGGCCGGCAGCTGCTTCTGGATCTCGAGCAGCTCGCGACGGACGCGCGGGAGCGGCAGCCCGGCATCGACGAGCGCCTTGACCGTGCGCAGCGCCGACAGGTCGCGGAACGACAGCTGCGCCGGCACGGTGTTCGGCGCACCGACGAGCCCGTCGCGGATGCAGCTGCGAACCGCGGATTCGGGCAACCCGATCAGCTGCGCCGCGTGCCGCGCGGAGTAACTCGTCCACACGCAGGTGATGATCGCCGCACGCGATCAGGTGTCAAGCACTGCATCGATCCACTCCGCGATCACGCGCGCGAGCTCGGGAATCAACCGCGCCGAGAAGCCATGATCGGCCCCGTCGACGACGTGCAGCGTCGCGCGCGTGCCGAGCGAACGCACGACCGGGCGCAGCAGCGCGAGATCGGCGAGCGCGTCACGGCTCCCCTGCACGAACAGCAGCGGTCCGGCCGCGCGAGGCAGGTGCTCCGCCCGTTCACTCGCCCGGGCCGGGTTGCCCGCCGGGTGCAGTGGAAACCCGAGGAAGATCAGGCCGCGCACACCGGTGAGCGGATCGGCGGCGTGCGCGCGGGACGTCATCCGGCCGCCGAAGGACTTGCCGCCGGCGAACCGCGGCAGGCCGCGAAACCGGGTCGCCGTCGCGCGCCACACCTCGCGTACCGCGGCCTCGGCGACGGGCGCGGCGTCGACGCGCCGCTTGCCGGCCGCCATGTATGGAAACTCCCAGCGCAGCGTCGCGATGCCTTGCGCCGCGAGCGCCTCGGCGACGCCGGCCATGAACGGGTGACGCATGCCGGCCCCAGCGCCGTGCGCGAACACGTACACCGCGCGGGCGCCGCGCGGGCGCACGAGCAGGCCGGGGTGACCGCCGACGGCAATGGCACGCTCCTGCACGCGCGGCGTATAACACCCGGGCGATGCGCATCGCGATCGTCGGTTCCGGAATCGCGGGGCTCGCGGCGGCCCAGGGACTGGGCGGTACGCACGAGGTCGTGATGTACGAGGCGGCTGCGCAGCCCGGCGGCCACGTCCACACGGTCGAGGCCGATGGCCACGCGATCGACATGGGTTTCATCGTGTGCAATCGCGAGCGTTACCCGCGGTTCTGCGCGCTGCTCGACGAGCTCGGCATCGCGACGCGGCCGACGACGATGTCGTTCTCGGTCTCCGACGGTGAGCTCGAGTGGGGAAGCGAGTCGCTCGCGGCGGTGTTCGCCGACCGGCGCCGGCTCGTCGACCCGCGGCACTGGCGGTTTCTCGTCCACGCGCTGCGCTTCCTCGCGCGCGCGCGGCGCGACCTGGCGAGCGAGCTCGTCGAGCACGCGTCGCTCGACGAGTACCTCGAGGCGCGCCGGGTCTCCCGCGAGCTGCGCGATCGCTTCGTCGTGCCCCTCGCCGCCGCGCTGTGGTCGCTCGCGCCGGCGCGGTGCGGCGAGCTCCCCGCGCGCGTCTACCTGCACTTCCTCGATCAGCACGGCATGCTGTCTCCGATCCGGCCGCTGCGCTGGCACACGATCGTCGGTGGCAGCCGGCGCTACGTCGACGCGCTGCTCGCGCGGCTGCACGCGACCGGCCGGTTCGAGCTGCGCCTCGCGACACCGGTCACCCGCATCCACCGCGATACCGCCGGGGTCACCCTCCGCGCGGGCGACGAGCAGCGCTTCGATCGCGTGATCCTCGCGACCCACGCCGACACCGCGCTGGCTCTGCTCGCGGAGCCGCGCGCCGACGAGCAGCGCGTGCTCGGCGCGTTCCGCTACACCGTGAACCGCACCGTGCTGCACACCGATCGCGCCCACCTGCCCCGCCGCCGCGCGGCGCACGCGGCCTGGAACTACGTCGCCGATCCGGACACCTCGCGCGTCGCGGTCACGTACTCGATGACGCGCCTGCAGGGCCTGCCCGATGCGCCGTACCTGGTGACGCTCAACCCGCGCGCGCGGCCCGCCGGCATCCTGCACGAGGCCGACTTCACGCATCCGCAATTCGATCGCGAGGCGCTCGCCGCGCAGGCCGAGCTGGTGCGGCTCTCCGGCGCGCACCGCACGTACTACGCCGGCGCGCATCTCGGCTACGGCTTCCACGAGGATGGCATGCGCGCGGGCCTCGCCGCCGCGGCGCGCGTGCTCCTCGACGGCACCACGCGCGACGTGAACGAGCTCGAGCGAGCGCGCGGGAGAGCATCGTGACGCGTGCGGGTTATCACTCGGCGCTCTATCGCGGCGAGCTCTTGCACGCGCGGCACGATGCGCTCGCCCGGCGCACGTTCCGCTACGGCGTCTACATGGCGGCGCTCGATCTCGACGAGCTGACCGCGCTCGACCGCGAGCTGCGGCTGTTCTCGCATCGCGGTCGCAACCTGTTCTCCTTCGATGACCGCGACTACACGCACGCGCTGTCGCCCCGCCGGCGTCCGCCCGGGGCGGCGCGCGAGCCTCGCAACCGGTCCGCCGCGCTCCGCGCTGGGCTCGCCGAGCTCCGCGACGGGCTTGCCGCCCTGCGCGCTGCGAACGGCCTGCCCGCACCGGCGACGACCCGGCTCGTCACGAACCTGCGCACGCTCGGCTACGTGTTCAACCCGGTCAGCTACTTCCTCGATTACGACGTGCACGGCGCGCTGACGTCGGTGATCGCCGAGGTCAACAACACGTACGGCGGCCGGCTCCGCTACGTGCTCGGGCCCGCGCACCGGCTCGCCGGCGACCGCGCCGGGTTTCGTCACGTGCGCGAGCTGTTCGTGTCGCCGTTCCTCCACGGCGCGGCGACATACGACTTCTGGTTCGACGCGCCGCTCGATGGCAGTGCCCTCGACATCGAGATGCACGTACAGCGCACCGCCGACGCCGAGGCCCCGGGCGGGCGCCTGCTCACGGCGCGCTTCACCGGCACCC
>DAIRFU010000278.1:0-8945 GCA_036794935.1 Kofleriaceae bacterium
GCACGCCCTCCGCCCGCATCCTTTGCGCGATCACACCGAGCGGCTCCTCGGGCGTGGCCCACACCAGCTCGGGTGTCGCGATGTCGCGCGCGGTCAGCGTGTCGAGGCGCTCGTCGAGCCGGTCGGCGTCCTCGCCGGCGTCGACGTCCTCGTCGCATGCCTGATCGACGGCCTCGAGCAGATCGGTGCTCGTCACGATCCCGTGCACCGTGCCCGCTGCATCGACGACGGGCGCGCCGCCGATCTGCGCCTTGACGAACAGATCGAGCACCTCGAGGAACGGGGCCTCGGGGCGGATCGTGATCGGCTCGGCACGCAGCAGGTCACGGGCGCACAGCGGCATCACCCAGGACCGAGCAAGATCCGCGCCGCGCGGTAGGATGCGCGCCATGGCACGACGCGATCCGCATTCCTACTGCGACGACACCCAGGCCGAGACCGAATCCTTTGCGCTGCGTGCGCGCATCGATTTCGCGACGCACGTCCTCGCGGCCGAGGTCACGTTGACGTTTCGGGCGCCCGCGCGCGGACGGCTCGATCTCGATACGCGCGATCTGACGATCGAGCAGGTGGCGGATGCGAGCGGCCGCGTGCTGCCGTTCGTCGTGCATCCCGCCGAGCCCTACGTCGGCCAGCGCCTCGCGATCGAGATCGCGGATGCGACGCCGTCGCTACGCATCACGTACCGGACCTCGCCGGACGCGTCGGCGCTGCAGTGGCTCGCGCCGGCGCAGACCCACGGCGGCGCCCGGCCCTTCCTGTTCTCGCAGTGCCAGGCCATCCACGCGCGCTCGATCATCCCGCTCCAGGACACGCCGCGACTGCGCGTGCGCTACACCGCCGAGCTGACCGTGCCGGGAGAGCTGACGGCGGTGATGGCCGCCGCCGCGCACGGCCGCGAGGATTCCGGTGCAGGGCTCGCGACCTATCGCTTCGAGATGCCGCAGCCGATCCCGCCGTACCTGTTCGCGTTCGCGGTCGGCGACCTCGCATCGCGCGAGCTGTCGTCGCGCTGCCGCGTGTGGGCGGAGCCCGGCGTCGTCGAGGCGGCTGCCTGGGAGTTTGCCGGCGTCGAGCAGATGATCTCCGCCGCCGAGGCGCTGTTCGGCGCGTACGACTGGGACCGCTTCGACATCCTGACGATGCCGCCGTCGTTCCCGTACGGCGGCATGGAGAATCCGCGGCTGACGTTTCTCACCCCGACGGTGATCGCGGGCGACCGCTCGCTCGTCTCGGTCGTCGCGCACGAGCTCGCTCACTCGTGGACCGGCAACCTCGTCACCAACGCGAACGCGGAGCACTTCTGGCTCAACGAGGGCTTCACGACCTACGCGGAGCGCCGCATCGTCGAGGCGCTCGAGGGAGCCGACATGGCCGCGCTGCACGCCGCGCTCGGCCGCCGCGAGCTCGACGAGTCGCTCGCGCGGTTCGCCGACCGCCCCGCGATGACAAAGCTCCGCACGCACCTCATCGGCGTCGATCCCGACGAGTGCTACTCGCTGGTGCCCTACGAGAAGGGCTACATGTTCTTGTGCGAGCTCGAGGCCGCGGCCGGACGCGACGCGTTCGCGGGCTGGCTCCGCAGCTACCTCCACGCGTTCCGGTTCGGCGCGATCACCACCGAGGACTTCCTCGCCCACTTCGAGGCCGCGCTGCCCGGCGTGCTCGCCGAGGTCGGCGCGCACGCGTGGCTCGACGGTGAAGGCGTACCGGCCGGCGCGCGCACCGCGCGGTCGAGCCGGCTCGACGCGATCGAGGCGCTCGGCGGCGCGGTGCCGAGCCCCGATCAGGCAGCCAGCTGGACGCCGATCGAGTGGGCGCTCTATCTCGAGAGCGTGCCGCGGCCGGCGCCCGAGGCGACATGCCAGGCGCTCGCCGAGCGCTACCAGCTGACCGCGAGCACGAATCACGACGTGCTCGTGCCCTAGCTGACGCTGGCCCTGCGCTCCGGCTACACGGCCGTGCTGCCGCGCGTCGAGGAGGTGCTCGGCAGCATCGGCCGCATGAAGTACCTGCGCCCGCTGTACACCGCGCTCGCCTCCGATCCGCGCACGCGCGACCTCGCGGTGACGACGTTCGCGAAGCACGCCGCGAGCTACCACCCGATCGCGCGCCAGATGGTGGAGGGCGTGCTGCGCGCGCACGCGGGCGCGTAAGTCGCCAGCGAGCCGCGTCTCCCGGTATGCTCGGACCGTGCGCGCCCCCACCTGGTTGCTAGCCGTCGCGCTCGCGGGATGTCATCCGTCCGCGAGCGTTCAGAGCACGATGCCCGTCGCGAACCTGCAGCCCTATCGATCCGTCGATCTGCGGGTGCGATCGACCGCGTTCGCGTCGCAGGGCCTCGCGATGTACCTCGAGAACGCCGTGCTTCAGAAGCTGCACCAGCGGTGCTCGTTCGAGACGATCGGCCGGCCCGGCGCGAAGCCCGCCGACGTCATCCTCGATCTGAACATCACGCACACCGGCCGCGGCAGCGGTGGCTTCATCTCGAACTCGAACGTCGCGACCATCGATACGCTGCTCGTGCTCAGCGACGGTGACAGTGGCGACCTGCTCGGCACCGCGCGGATCCACGGCAAGTCGTCGGGCATGATCGTCAACAACGAGGTGCCCGAGACCGAGGCGATCGAGGCGGTCGCGAAGGCGGTCACCGACATGTTCGCGAAGTCGGGCTGCAGCGGGCCGCGGATCGCGAAGGAGGAGCCACCTCCCCCGCCGCCGCCGCCCACCGGCGATCAGGGCAGCGCGTCGGCGCCCGATGACGCCAAGCGCGCGCAGGCCGAGGCGATCAACGAGCAGGGCAAGGAGAAGCTGCGCGCGGCCGACGTCGCGGGCGCACTCGCGCTGTTCCAGCAGGCGAACGCGGTCGTCCCCGATCCGCGCTACCAGTACAACGTCTGCCTCGCGCTGGGCGGGCAGGAGCAGTGGGATCAGGCGGTCGCCGCGTGCAAGCAGGCGCGGATGATGAAGCCGGACGAACGGCTCGCAGCGAAGATCGATCACCGCATCGAGCTACTGCAGAACCACCAGTAGCGCGGCGCCGCTTCAGGGTGCGCAGTCGTAGTTCAGCGGATCGACCTGCTCCCACGGGTGGCGGCCCGGCAGCTCGCTCGACGAGGCCGTGTCGAGATCGAAGAACACCGTGACCGTCGGCAGATCGGTGATCGCGACATCACCGCGGACCCGGTACGTACCCTCCTGGCGATACTCGAGGTTCGCGTTGGCGCGGCCGTCGGCACAGAACGTCAGCGTCTGGTAGCACGGCGCGAAGTCGCCTTCGGAGAGGCACTGGTCGTAGCTGTCGAACTGATCGACGAGCCGGCGGTAGGTGATGTTGTCGAGGGTGTCGCTGGCGCAGCCGGTGGCCGCGACGAGGAACGCCACAAAGCAGATCGCGCGCATCTCGCAAGGCTTCCGCAAGGACCGCGCCACCTCGCGCCCGCCGGATCTCGGCCGGTTAGCCGCTCCGAACCCGCCACGGCGCGGGCCCCCACCTCGACTGGAGGGGACTCCCTCCCGCACCCCGGGCATCGTTCCTGCTGAAGAGCCAGGCGTGCTCGCCCGCCTCGTCCTCGTATTGACTGTACTGATCGGCATGCGCGCCGACGCCTCCGGCGGCCTCGACGTGCGCACGACCTGTACAGCCGACGTGGCACGCGATCCCGCGCACCTCCGCACCCTGCGCGGCGAGCTCGCACGTGCGCTCGCCGATCTGCACGCGCCGGCGGGCCACACGCTCGACGTCTCGCTCGTCACGCTCGCGACGACCGCGCACGGGACAGAGCTGGAGGTGCGCGCCGAGCTGCGTGCGATCCTGTCCGACGAGCGCGGCCGCATCCGCTGGTCCTCGGCGGCGCGTGCGACCGCGCGCGGCGGCCTGCGCGATCGCACGCTGCTCCAGCGCGATGCGGTGGGCGCGGCGGCTCGCCGGCTCGCCGAGGTCGTGCGCGCGCGCTGCTGCAGCTCGTAGTTCCTCGCAGGCTCAACGCGCCGCGAGCAGCGACAGGAACACGACGTACCCGAGCAGCATCACGACGGCCTCGATCCGGCCGACCGTGCGCCGCGTCGCCATCGCGACCGCCGCGATCAGGGTGATCGCGCCGAGCGCGACGAGCTCCACGACAATCCCGCCGGGCGGCACGCCGATGCGGCCGGCGAGGCCCGACGCGCCGAGGATCAAGAGCACGTTGAAGATGTTCGAGCCGACGACGTTGCCGACCGCGAGATCGCTGTGGCCGCGCATCGCGGCGATCATCGACGTCGCGAGCTCCGGCAGGGAGGTGCCGATCGCGACGATCGTCGCGCCGATGACCTGGTCGCTCAACCCGCCGGCGCGCGCGACGGCGACGGCCCCTGCAACGAGCAGGTGGCCTCCGGCGATCAGCGTCGCGAGGCCGAGCAGCGTGAGCAGCGCGAGCGCGCGCCACGACCGTGGCCGCTCGAGCCCGGTCGCCTCCGCCGCGTCCCGCGCGACCTCGCCCGCGTCGGCGATGCTCCCGCGGCGTGAGGTCACGACCATCCAGCTCGTATAGGCGACCGCAAGGACGAGCAGACCGATCGCCTCGAACGAGCTCTCCTCGCCATCGAGAAGCACCAGCGGAACGAGAGCGGTCGCGATCAGTAACACCGGAAGCTCGCGAACGACGATCTGGCGATCGACGTGCGGCGCCCGGATCAGCGCCGCGACCGCGAGGATGAGACCGAGGTTCGCTATGTTGGAGCCAAGGACGTTGCCGAGCGCGAGCGCGCCCTGATCATGCAGGCCGGCGCTGATGCCGACGACGAGCTCGGGCGCTGACGTGCCGTACGCGACGACGGTGAGGCCGACGATCAGCGGCCGGATGCCGAACGAGCGCGCGAGCCCGGCGGCGCCCCCGACCAGCCACTCGGCGCCGAAGTACAGCAGCACGAGGCCGATCAACAGCTGGCCGATGTCGAACGCGAGCGGCGGCACGGGGTGCGGACGATAAACCTACTCAGGCCACGAGCGCCCGTCGCGCGTCCGGGGCAGGCCCCGATGTTTCACGTTCCGCGGCGATGTTTCACCACGTTTCGCCGCGCGGCGTAACCCTTCGAGATGACTGGGGACCAAGCGCGGTCCGTCCCTTGCTGGTAGGTCGAGGGTGGTCGCGCTCGGTCTCGTCCTGTCCCTCGCCATCGGGCTCTCGCTCGGCCTGTTCGGCGGCGGCGGCTCGATCCTGACCGTGCCGCTCCTCCACTACGTGTTCGGGGTCGCCGCCCACGACGCGGTCTCGGGATCGCTCGTCGTGGTCGGCACGACCAGCCTGGTCGCGCTCATCCCGCACGCGCGCGCGGGCCGCGTGCACTGGCGCATGGGCCTGGCGTTCGGCGCGACCTCGATGTCGGCGGCGTTCGCCGGCGGTCGGCTCGGCGCGCTGCTCCCCGGCCTCGTGCTGATCGTCGCGTTCGCGTTCGTCATGATCGCCGCCGGCATCGCGATGCTGGTGCGCGCGCGGCGGTCGCCGCGGACGTGCGCGGCCGCGGACATCCGGCTCCCCCGCGTGCTCGCGATCGGCCTCGGGGTCGGCCTCGTCACCGGCACGCTCGGCGCCGGCGGTGGGTTCATGATCGTGCCCGCGCTCGCGCTCGTGGGTGGCCTCGCGATCCGCGACGCGGTCGCGACCTCCCTGCTCGTCATCGTGCTCAACTCGTTCGCGGGCTTCGCGGCCACCACCGAGCACGCGACGCTCGACTGGAAGCTCGCCGCCGCGGTCACCGCGGTCGCGATCGCGGGCAGTCTCGTCGGCGCCCGGGTTGGCAAGCGGCTGTCCGCGTGCCACCTGCAGCGCGCGTTTGGCTGGTTCGTGATCGCCGCCGGGATCCTGATCGCGGTCGGCGAGCTGAGCTGACCCGAGGCCCCGAGAGGCTTATGCTGCGCCGGTGACCGCCGACGCGACCCGCTTGCTCACCTGGGCCCTCGAAGATCTCGGGATCGCGTGCGCGGTGCTCGATCCGCAGCTCGCGATCGTCGAGGCGACGCCGAGCGCGGACGCCCTGACCGAGGGCGCGCTCGTCCGCGGCATGTCGATCATCAAGGCGCTGTGTGGTGACTCCGCGCAGCGGCCGATCGCCGACGCGCTCGTCGCCGGACGTGCGATCAGCGGCGCCATCGTCCGACCCGACGCGCGCGGCATGATGCGCACGCTCGAGGTCCGCGCGTCGCCGCTCGCCCGCGACGGTAACCGGGTCGGCTGGCTCGTCATGTTCGGCCGTCCCGACGAGCTCGGTGCCGAGGCGGACGCGCCGGTCCAGTTCCACGGCATGTGGACGCGCGATCCGGGCATGAATCGCATCTTTCACGTCGTCGAGCGTGCCGCGCGCCGCGAGGTCAGCGTGCTGGTGCGCGGGCCGACCGGCGCGGGCAAGGAGCTGATCGCGCGCGCGCTGCACGAGCTGTCGCCGCGCAAGGATGGTCCGTTCCGGGCGATCAACTGCGCGGCGCTGTCGCCCGCCTTGCTCGAGAGCGAGCTGTTCGGTCACGTGCGCGGCGCGTTCACCGGCGCGCTCAAGGACAGCACCGGCATCTTCCGCGCGGCGAGCCAGGGCACGCTGTTCCTCGACGAGGTCGCCGAGATGCCGCTCGATCTGCAGGCGAAGCTGTTACGCGTGCTCGAGACGCGCAGCGTGATCCCGATCGGCGGCACCGATTCGATCGATGTCGACGTCCGCATCGTCGCCGCGACGCACCAGTCGCTGCGCCGCGCGGTCGAGGAGAACCGGTTCCGCGCCGACCTCATGTACCGGCTGCGCGTGGTCCCGATCTTCTTGCCGCCGCTGGTCGCCCGCCACGGCGATCTCGAGCTGCTCACCGACAAGCTGATCGAGCGACTCAACGAGGAGGGCGAGCGCCGCATCAGCACGGTGTCGCGCGCCGCCCGCGAGGCGATCGCCGGCTATCCATGGCCGGGCAACGTGCGCGAGCTGCGCAACGCGCTGCAGTACGCGTACGTGATCGGCGACGGACCGGTCCTGCTCGACGTCGAGCTACCGCCCGAGGTCAGCGGGATGCCGTTCGATCCACAGGCGCCCGCGGTCAACGCGCCCGAGCCGATCAGCGGGGAGGACGCCTCGCCCGAGGCCCGCCGGATCCGGCTCGCGCTCGCTCACGCCGACGGCAACCGCGAGCGCGCGGCGCAGATCCTCGGCATGTCGCGCGTGACGCTGTGGCGGCGCATGAAGGCGCTCGGCGTGCAGACCGGCGACGACAGCGAGTAGCCGGGCACGGCGCACACCGTCAGCGGTCACCGCGGCGGTTCTTGTCGACGATGCCGGCGATCAGCAGCAAGAAGCCTGCGAGCCGCAGGCTGTAGACGGCGGGCCCGGTCTCCTCCGGCGACGCGATCACGAGGTGGATGCCCCAGCTCGCACCGATCAGCCAGAACGCGACCATGAACCACACGAAGAACCGGTCGCGCTGGATGTGCCAGAAGCGCAGGAAGAAGAACCCGATCGCGAAGCACGTCACGGTCAGGCCGCCGTAGAGGAACTGGAGGATCTCGTCGATCATCGCGACTCCCAGATCAGGCCGAGGAGCAGGCCGAGCACCGAGACGAACGCGACGACGGTACGGAACATGCGCAGATCGATATCGGTGAACACGACCAGGTCGATCGTCAGCACGATCGCGTTCACGGCGAGCCCGAGGAAGCACAGCGTGCTCAGGAGCAAGAGCCGCGACCGCTGGGTCCGGTAGTGCCGGAACAGCAGGCCCGCGCAGAAGATGCTCGTCGCGGCGCACAGGATGTAGACCAGCTCAGGCATCATCACCTCCCCCGCGCGGCTTCTTGCGGATGACGAACGCGTCCGCGAACACGCGCGATGCCATCGTGCGAATCCGCTCGACCGCGATCTCGCCGAGCGCGGTGATCACGGTGATGCGATCGTCGTGATAGAGCCGCACGAGCTCCGCGACGGCCTCGCGGTCGCCGTTCGTCGGCGGCAGCAGCTGGACCTCGCCGCTCGAGAGCAGGTCGACGAGCGCCGCCGCGTGCAGCGCCTCCGCGGCCTGGCGGACTCCCGAGCGCCGCAGCTTCAGCACCTCGGCGAGCGCGTCCATCGAGAGCGTGGTGCGCGGCGCGTCGTGCAGCGCGACCACGAGCTCGAGCTTCTCGAACGAGTCGATCCGATTCGTCAAGAGCTCGATGACGCTGGACGGCAGATTCGTACGCACCGACGCTCGGGATCAGTTGATGCTGTGCAGGCGGTGCGGAGCGAGCCGATCGAGGAAGCGTTGCGCCCACATCTTCGCATCGCCTTCTCGCTCGAGCGCGCCGAGCATCGTGCGATGCCGCTCCAGCCGCTCGGTCAGCGGCATCTGCAGCGCGCGATCGAGGTCGGCCGCGAGCCCCTCGGGGTGGAACGGGTTCGTGATCAGCGCTGCCGGCAGGGTCTCGGCGGCACCCGCGTACTGCGAGAGCACGAGCACGCCGGGCTTCTCCGGGTCCTGCGCCGCGACGAACTCCTTCGCGACCAGGTTCATCCCGTCGCGCAGCGGGGTGACGAGCGCGACGTCGGCGAGCCGATAGAGCTGCGCCAGCACGTCGTGATCGTAGGAGCGGTAGAGGTAGCGCACCGGCACCCAGTCGGTCTCGCCGAACCGGCCGTTGATCCTGCCGACCGTACCCTCGACACGCTCGCGCAGCTCCGCGTAGTCCGGGATCTCCGCGCGCGATGGCACCGAGACCTGGAGGAACGTGACCTGCTTGCGCCACTGGGGGCTGGCCTCGAGCATGCGCTCGTACGCCTCGAGCCGCTCCGGGATGCCCTTGGAGTAGTCGAGTCGATCGACGCCGAGGATGAGCCGGCTGTTGCGGAGCACCTTGCGCAGGCCCGCCACCTCGCGGACCTCCTCGGTCTGCTTGCGGAACGGCTGCGGATCGATGGTCGCCGGGAACACACCGACCTCGGCGCTGCGCGGGCCGCGC
>DAIRFU010000279.1:0-8931 GCA_036794935.1 Kofleriaceae bacterium
CTTCGCGGTACCGCTCAGGTCGACCTTCTGGTCGTCGATGTCGAGCCGGTCGATGTCGAGCCTGATCTTGTCCTTCGAGGGGAGGTGCGAGTTGATCTCGAGCTGGATGTCGTAGGCCGTCATCTTGGGCAGCGGCGACAGCGCAGCCGTGCCGCCCGGCCCGGTCGAGCCGAGCACCTCGGACGCCGTTTTCGGCGCGCCATACATCTCGGTGGTCTCGTTCGCGAGCCGGGTCGCGAGCGTCGTCTCCGACTTGCGCAGGCGGTACAGGTCCGCGTACGCGCTGCCGGCGGCGAACGCCGCGATCGCGAGCACCGCGGCCCCGAGCGGCACCGCCTTCGCGCGCAAGAACGACAGGTCGACCTTCACCGCGAGCGCACCCGAGCGCAGGTCGAACTGCGGCCGGCCGCCGGCGGCGTCGTACGCCATGCCGACCGTCATCGCGGCCGAGTCGATCGGCAGGTTGGCAGCGGCATCCGGCGCAATGCGTGGGCCGGCGAGCGCGGCGACGTCCTCCTGGGTCAGCCGCCACGCGGGCACGCCGAGCTGCTCGGTCAGGAACGACCCGATGCCGCGCAGCCGGGCTCCGCCGCCGACGAGCAGCGCCGCGATCGGCGTGAAGCCGGTGCGGGCGCGACACGCCGCGAGAGTCTGGCGCAGGTCGCGCGCGAACAGCGTCAGCTCGGGGGCGAGCACGCGCGCGATCCGGTCCCACGCCTCGCTGGTCGCCGGCTCGGTCTGCGACGCGATGAAGCCGTCGCTGTGCTTGGCCTGCTCCGCGGTGGCCCACGGCATCTTCCAGTGCTCCGCGATCTTCTCGGTGACCTGCTTGCCGGCGCGCCCGATGCTGCGGCTGAACACCGCCTTGTTCTGGTGCACGACCACGATGTCGGTGCGCTCGTGGCCGATGTCGATCACCGCGACCGGCCCGTCGACACGCGCCTTCATCAGCGACGGCGCGTGGGAGACGAGCTTGGTCGCGGCGCCACCGCACGCGAGCAGCCCGCGCGGCGAGAACCCGGCCTGCTCGCCGATCTCGATCAGGTGCTCGGCACGCTCGCGGTGCATCGCGTACGTCAGGACGCGCATGCCCTCGGCCGGCGCCGCCACGCGGCCACGCAGCGCATCAGCGGGCATCGGCCCGGTCGGCGCGACGGTCGGGAGCTGCTCGAAGCAATAGACCATGTCCTCGAGATCGACCGGCACGACGCCCTCGAGCTCGCCGCCGACCGCCTTCTCGAGCTCGCTGCGGCGCAGGCTCTTGAAGCCGAACTCGAGCACCTGCGTGAACACCTGGTCGCCGTACACGCCGATGTAGCCGGTCTCGTCGCGCAGCCGCAGCTCGTCGACGAGCGACACCAGCGCCTGCCGCATGCGGTCCTCGACCGGCTCGTCGCCGGGCGGCACCAACCGCTCGACCACGTTCAGGATCGAAGCGCCGCGGATTCCGGGAGAGGCGATCGCGAGCTTCACGCTCCACGCGCCGAGATCCACTGCAAACGTCCGAGTCGCCATGGTCAGTCTTCCCTCAAGAACACCCACGCGCCTTTCGGCACGGGCTGCTTTCTCGCGTTTTGCGGGAACACCTTCGTGTCCCACACGCCGGTGATCGTCGAGCGCACCGGCGGAAACACCGGCTTGCCATCGTTGTCGGTCTGCTTGCGAGCGATCTCGCCATACGCCTCGATGCGATACGTGCGCCGTGGGCCGCTCATCGCGATCGTCCCCAGCTTCTTCGGATCGAGCTCGAGCCCGATCTTCTCGCCGGGGAGCAGGCCGAGCGACTGCGCCTGCATCGCCGCGCTGCCCGCCATCCCGCCCCCGCCGGCGATCGCCTCGACCGCCGCGCTCGGATCCTTGACGAACGAGATGAAGTCGTCGAGCTTGGCGAACGTCTCGCCGAACTGCTTGGCCTTCGCGACGATGCCGGCGAGCGCGAACAGCTTGCGCGGATCCATCAGCACCGGGTCGTTCGCGTTCTTCGCGGACAGGTAGAGGACCGCCGCGATCAGCTGCGGGTTGTTGACCTCGGCGATGTTGATCTTGCAGCCGCCGTAGATCGTGAACGACGGGCCGAACAGCGTCCAGAACCGGTCGTCGACGCCGCGCGCGAGCTTCACCTCGCCGAGCGTGTCGATGTAGTTGTCCTTCGGCTTGTAGTGGTCGCGCAGGCTCTCGTAGCCGTAGTCCTCGTTCGTGCCGTTGTTGACGCCGACAACACCCTTCGTCGAGTCACGGTCGATGTAATCGAGGATCGAGTTGACCTGGTCCTGGCGCGTGCGCCGCCAGCCCTCCGCATCCGCTTCCTCGAAGACCGGGTCGTAGGCCTTGAAGAAGATCAGCGCCTGGAGTGCGCTGTCGATATACTTCGCGGTATTCGGATTGTTCGCGCAGTTGAGGTTGATCTTGTCGTCCTCGGTCGTGACCTCGTTGAAGCCGCATGTTCCGATCTCGGCACCGAACCCCTTGGCGTCGTTCGCCAGCGGGCCGAGCAGGTCGCGTAGCTCGTCCGGGCCGCCGCAGAACGGCCCCATGATGAGGCCGGCGATCTCGGGCGAGGTGATCTGCACGACCCCGCGCAGCTCCTTGATGTTGTCGAGCCGCTGCTGGATACGGACCAGCAGCTCGGCGAGGTTCTGCGCCGAGCGTGCGAGGAAATGCGAGCGCATCCGGTCGCGGTAGTTCGCCGCCGCGCTGATGTCGGTCGTCGTCGCGGTGCCGAACTCGTTCGAGATCACGATCGTGATCGCGATCGCGATCAGCACCGCCATCAGCGCGACGCCGCGCTGGCTATTTCGCTTGATGTTCTTCATGTCGGTGAGAACAGCAGAGCCTCTTGCATCATGATCCGCGCCTGCGTGGTGAGCTTGATGTCCTCGCCATCGGCGTTCTTGGTGGTGAGCGTGATCTTGACGCGGCTCGGCAGCCAGCCGCGCTGGCCGTCCGCTTGCGTGGTGTCCCAGGTGTCCTGCCACTCCTCGTTCTTCCAGTTCCAGAACTCGAGCTCGACCTTGGATACGTCGCGCACGAGCACGTCGTACTCGGCCGGCTCTTCCTCCGGTGGCTCGTTCGATGGGCGCCGGCGCTCCGAGCGGATCCAGTCGACCTGCCCGGGATGCTCCTTGCTGTCGAGCGGCAGGTACGTGATCACGGTCTGCTCGGATTCGTTCGCGTCGGCCCACAGCACGCGGTGGTTCATCGTCGAGAACGAGATCTCCGGCACGCGCGAGCCCGACTTCGCGACGAACATCGTGCGCGGATGGCTCGCGTTCTCGTCCTCGTTCTTCGACAGATACGCGGCCTCGAAATCGGCGACCACGCGGCCAAGCGCCATGCGCAGCTCGTGGTTGCGCTCCTGGTAGGCGCCCGACGAGCGCCGCGTGTCCGATGTGTTGCGAATCGTCCGCCACGCGAGCGTCATCATCATGACCATCACCGCGCTCGCGATCATGACCTCGATGAGCGTGAGTCCCGCCTGTGCGCGCTTCACGGCTTGCCCCCCCGCTGATCGCGCGGGTTGCTCGAGCCCGAGGTGGAGTTCGAGCTGGAGCCCGGATTGGAGCCCCCCGACGAACCGCCCGAAGCGTCCGTATCCGGGAGCTCCTGCGAGCCCATGCCGTTGAGCACCTTGTCCATCGCGGCCGCGTCCGTGAAGAACGCGACGACCTTCATGTCGCGGTCACGGCCGAGCACCTTCCACTTGACGGTCAGCGAGACCTTGCGGACCGAGACCTTCAGGATCTCCTGGAACATCGAGTACTGGCTCTGGATGAGCGCACCACCCTGGGCCACCGTGATGTCGTCGGTCGCGCCGGCGCCCATCATGCCGAGCATGCCGCCGAGCGCGCTGTTCTCGATCCCGCCGAGCGAGTCAGAGCCCGCCGCCGAGCCGGCCGCCGAGCCGCTCGCCGCCGCGACCGCGTCCTCGGTCTGCTTCTGCGCCAGCGCCTGCAGCTGATCGAGGCTCGGCAGCTCCGACTGCTCGACCTTGTACGAGTAGCAGATGTTCGGCCAGCCCTCGTCCTCGAAGCACTCCTCGCTCTCCTGCGACTGGTCGGTCTCGGTGAAGCCGTCCTGCAACAGCTTCTCCTCGATGTCGTACATCTTGCCGCGCGCGAGGTCGGTCGCGATGCCCATCATGTGAGCGTCCTCGGTGCTGAAGATGTTGCCGGCCGCGCTCTTGATCAGCACGACCATGCCGAACCCGAGCAGGGCGAGCGCGATCATCACCTCGAGCAACGTGAAGCCGCGCGTCTTCACCGGGCCTCCTCGCGCGGCTTGTCCTTGTCGCCGAGCGCGTTGCGCAGCATGTGGTCGTTGACGTCGCGCAGTACGCCGTCGCGCAGCTCGACGCGGCCGGTCAGGCCCGAGACGAGCACCGTGAACGTGTCGCTGCCGTCCGTGATCTCGACGACCGCCTTCTCCGCCGAGCCGGTCGGGAAGAAGTAGACCGCGACCTGCCCCTTCGTCGAGCTCTCGTCGCGATGCTGCACCCAGACCTCCTTGAACTTGATGCCCTTGTTCGCGCGCAGCGTCCGGATCCAGCCCTTGCCCTCCGAGTCCGAGCTCGGGTCCTCGATCGGCGCGCACATGCGGTCGGCGATGTGGTGGCCCGCGATCATCAGCGCTTGCTTGGTGGCCAGCTCCGGATCGGCAGCCATCGTCTCGGCCGGCAGATCCTTGAGCCGCTCCTTGCCCTTCTCGAGCGCGCGCTTGGTCGCCTCCTCGTCCGGCCGCACCTCCTCGTTGCGCTGGATCGTGCGCGCGCCTTCACACATCTCGACGGCGTAGATCTGCTTGTCGACGTCGATCAGCACCCGGTGCATCTGGCCCTTCTCGATCGCGAGCTGGCCGGTGCGCTTGAACACGGCCGCGAGCTCGGTCGAGTTCTCCACCAGGTCCGCCTTCGTGAGGATGCGAAACCCCGAGCGCACGAGGAACATGCCAGCGCCGATGATCGCGAGAACGATCATCAGCTCGAGCACGGTCATGCCTCGGGACGTCCGCATCAGCTCACTCCCAGGACTTGATGTCGTCCGAGGTGCCTTCCTTGCCGTCCTCACCGGGCGACGTGATGGCGATGCCACCGCGCGCGCCGGCGGGCAGGTTCGGCGGGCACAGCATCTTGTACTGGCTGCCCCACGGGTCCTTGGTGTCCTTCTTGTCCATGTACTCGCTGAGGTCCTCGATCTTGTCCGGGCAGCCCTTGTCGGGGTGCGAGCGCGACCACTGCGGGAACGCCTCGTTGGCAAACTTGCTGACCGTGAGCTTCGCGATGTCGACCTTCGACTCGCCGAACAGCTTCATGACGCGCGGACCGACGACGAGGCCCATCACGAGCGCGAGGATGGCTAGCACGATCATGATCTCGAGGAGCGTCATGCCGCGCTGGGCCTGGGTGGCGAGGTTTCCGAGTTTCCGCTTCATAGTTTCCTTCTCTTTCACTTCGGGCCTGAGAGCTGACCGAGGTCCATGATGGGTTGCAGGATCGAGAACACGATGAACGCCACGGCGCCGCCCATGATCACCAGCATCAGTGGCTCGAGCAGCGACGTCAGGCGCGTCAGCTTGGTATCGACTTCGGACTCGTAGGTGGTCGCGACGCGATCGAGCATCTGCTCGAGCTGGCCGGCCTTCTCGCCGACCGCCGTCATGTGGATCATCGTCGCCGGGAACTGGCCCGACTTCTTCAGCGTCGTCGCCAGCGACTCGCCCTCGGTGACCGCCTTCTTGGCATCCTCGATCGCGTTCTTGATGAGCACGTTGCCGACGATCTGCTTGGCGGTGTCGAGCGCCTTCAGCATGGGAACACCCGACTGCAACATCGTGCCCAGCGTGCGGGCGAACCGACCGACGTTAACCGTGCGAACCAACTCGCCCACGACCGGCAGGCCGAGCACGAACTTGTGCCAGACTGGCTTGCCGGCCTCGGTCTTGATCCAGCGCGTGAACAGGATCCCGGCGATCACGCCCAGGATGCCCATCAACCACCAGTAGTTGCCGAACAGGCGCGACGACGCGATCAAGAACCGGGTGTTCAGCGGCAGCGTCTTGCCCTGCTGCGTGAACATCGACGTGATCTCGGGAATCACCTTGATCATCAGCACGGCCATGATCCCGGTGCCGACGACGACCATCACGAGCGGATAGATCATCGCGCCCTGGATCTTCGACTTGAGCTTCTGCGAGCTCTCCAGGAAGTCCGCGAGTCGGCCGAGCACCTCGTCGAGGTTGCCGGCGACCTCGCCGGCGCGCACCATCGACACGAACAGGTCGTCGAATAGCTTCGGGTGCTTGCCGAGCGCGTCGGCGAACGAGCTGCCCTCGTTGACGGCGGTGCGCACCTCGGCCACCGGGGCTTTGAAGCGCACGTTCGTGATCTGCTCGACCAGCGCGCCGAGCGAGTCGGACAGCGGGATGCCGGAGCGGAGCAACGTCGCCATCTGGCGCGTGAACGCCGCGATCTCGACCTTGCGCACGCCGGAGAACAGCCCGCCGAGGTCGACCTCCTTGGACAGTCCCGCGCGCCTCGCGTTCTGGTCCTTCGCCGCCTTGCCGCCCTTGGACAGCTCGAAGCTGGTGACGAGCACGCCGTCCTTGCGCAGGAGCTGGCGCAACGTCTTGGGCGAGTCGGCGTCGCGCACGCCGGACACCGACTTGCCGCTATTCGCGACGCCTTTGAACGCGTACATCGGCATCAGTCGGTCGCCTCCGCGGTCATCAGCACGACCTCTTCGGGGGTGGTCATTCCGAGCATGACCTTGCGCGCGCCGTCGTAGCGCAGCGTGACCATGCCCGCCTCGACGGCGGCGGTCCGGATCGTGCCGGCATCCGCCTTCTCGAGCGTGAGCCGGCGGATCTGCTCGTTGATCATGAGCAGCTCGTAGATGCCGGTCCGGCCGCGGTAGCCGAGCTGCTGACACGCCGGGCAGCCGACGGTCTCGAACACCGTGCCGGGCGGCGGCGGGCGCTGGCCCTTGACCGCGGGGAGCTGGTACGCGCCGCTGAAGAACGCACGCGGATCTAGCCCGAGCTCGCGCAGCGTCTCCTCGGACGGCCGCACCGGCCGCGCGCACTCGTAGCAGGGCCGGCGCACGAAGCGCTGGGCGAGCAGACCGACGAGGGACGAGGCGACGAGGAACGGCTCGATGCCCATGTCGACGAGGCGCGTGATGCCGCCGGCGGCGTCGTTGGTGTGCACCGTCGAGAACACGAGGTGGCCGGTCAGCGATGCGGTGATCGCGACCTCGGCGGTCTCGCGGTCGCGGATCTCGCCGACCATGATGACGTCGGGATCCTGACGCAAGAACGAGCGCAGCCCCGACGCGAACGTCAGGTCGATCTTCGAGTTGACCTGGGTCTGCGAGATGCCCTCGAGCTGGTACTCGACCGGATCCTCGACGGTGAGGATGTTGATGTCGGGCGAGTTGATCTCCGACAGCGATGCGTACAGCGTCGTCGTCTTGCCGGAGCCGGTGGGACCGGTGACGAGCAAGATGCCGTGCGGTCGCTTGATGATGCCGCGGATCGTCTCCAGGTGATCGACGGCGAAGCCGATGTCCGCGAGACCGAGCAGCACCGAGCTGCGATCGAGCAGACGGATCGTCACGCTCTCGCCGGCCGCGGTCGGCGCGGTCTCGACACGCATGTCGACGTCGCGTCCCGCCATCTTGCGGCGGATGCGGCCGCTCTGGGGCAGGCGCTTCTCGGCGATGTTGAGGCCGGCCATGATCTTGACGCGCGCGATGATCGACGCCTGGAACTTCTTCGGCGCGCGCTTGGCTTCGCGCAGCACGCCGTCGACCCGGTAGCGGACGATGATGTCCTTCTCGCCGGGTCGGATGTGGATATCCGACGCGCCCTCCTTCGCGGCCTGGAACACGAGCGAGTTGACCCAGCGGATGATCGGGGCCTCGTCGCTCGCGTCGAGCATGTCGACGAGCTCTTCGGACTGGTACTCCGACTCCTCGTCGTCGTCCTTCTTCGCGCCCTCCTCGAGCTCGGCACCACCGCGCAGCCGCGAGTACGTCTTGTTGATGTGATCGACGATCTTCGCCGCGGCGGCGACGAGCGGCTCGACCGGCTCGCCGAGCAGCACCGAGACCGCGTCGATCACCTCGACCCCGTGCGGATCGGCGACGACCAGCAGGACGCGCCCGTGATCGCGGCCGATCGGCAGCACCAGGCGCTGGCGCGCGAAGTTGATCGGCAGCTTGTCGATCAGGTCGGCCGAGATGTCCTCGGCGCGCGGCAGGTCGCGCAGGTACGGCATGTCGAACTGAAACGCGAGCGCGGCGGCGAGCTGGTCCTCGTCGATCAGCTTGAGCCGGACCAGGATCTCGCCGAGCAGGCCGCCCTCCTCGCGCTGGCGGACGAGCGCGCGCTCGATCGAGTCCGGCGCGACGCCGCAGCGCGCGACCAGGATCTCGCCGATCAGCGGCGCGGACGGGCCGACCGGCCCGAACGCCTCACCACCGCGATATGCGAACCCGGGTGTGGCCATCAGGGGGTTCCCTTCGCGGGCTCGGTCGTCTTGGGCTGCGGCGCCGGCGGATTGGTCTGCGCACCGGTGGCGGGCGGCTTCGGCGCCGGCTGCTCGTCGGGCGCGTCGATCCCCGACTCGCCGTAGTTGACCGCGCCCTCCTGGACGTTGATGCGGCCGCCGGCGGCGTTGAGCACCGCCAGATCCTCCTCGACGCCCTGCACGATCCGGTTGATCTCCTCGATGAGCCCGCGCTTGCGGCGATAGTCGATGCGCGGCTCGTACTTCTTGTCGTTGAGGTTCGCGAACGAGCTGGCGAACTCGCGGTACTCGCGCACCTTGCGCTCGCGGATCTGCGCGAGATCGAGCTGGTCCTTGATGATGTACGGCGTGAGCAGGATCAGCAGGTTGGTCTTCTTCTTCTGTTTCGTCGTGTACTTGAACAGGTA
>DAIRFU010000881.1:0-2467 GCA_036794935.1 Kofleriaceae bacterium
ACATTCGCGAGTCTGTCATGGGCCGCTACCGTCTGACGAGTGATCCCCAGCCAGGTCCCCGTGGCTGCGCCGACCCGCGTGCGCCAGCGGCTGCTCGACGCGGCCGACGGATCGCGGCCGGTGCTCCACGCCAGCACCACCGCGATCTACGTCGACGCGAAGTACCTGTCGCATTACGAGACCGCGCGCGCGCCGACGTGGACCGCGGGGCTCCAGCCGACGAGCGGCGGCATGTCCGTATCCGTGCGGGGTGCGTTCTAGATCGCCGCGCCGCGGCTCACAGCAAGCAGCCGACGTCGGCGCGCAGCACGTCCTCGTCGTAGTGGATCGTGAGCGGCGCGGCCTGATCGATGCGCCGCACGAACAGGCTGCCGAAGATCGTCGAGGGTGCGGACTGGGCGACCGCCGATTGTGGCGCGTAGATGTTCGCGGCGAGCAGCGAGTCGCCCGACAGCTCGATCGTGCCGCTGCCGCCGATGTAGATCCGCGTGCGCGACGGATGATCGGGATCGCCGGCGGTGATCCGCGCGTTGCTCGACAAGAGGCCCGCGATCATCAGGTCGAGCTCGGCAGCGTCGGTCGCGAGCTCGATCGAGAGCGGCGCACCGAGGCGGACGTCGCCGTCGACGAGCAGGGCGACGCGGCCGGTGATGCGCAGCGTGAGCGAGCCGTCGCCGTGCACCGGGCCGACGTAGTAGACGCCGCACGGCAGGTCGAGGGTGACGTCCCCCGTGTAGTCGGTGAGGCGCGCCGCCGCGAGGCCGATGGCGGCGTCGTTGTTCGCGTCGGGTGCGCGGTGATTGCCGACGAACGCGGCGATGTCGACGAGGTCGGTCGGCGCACACGCGCAGGGCGGCGCGATCGTCACCGGTGCGCGCACCGTCGCGCCCGCGGTGATCGTGCCGGTCAGCGTCGCGGCCGCGGGCACGGTCAGCGTGCCGGTCACGGCGAGCGAGGCGAGGGTGACATCCCCCGCGATCTGCGCGTCACCGCCCGCGGTGATCGCGACGTTCGTGCCGAGCGGGCCGTTGACGTCGAGATCGCCGGCGATCTGGGTGTCGACCAGGAACCCGGCGCCGGCGGTGCCCGCCACCGCGAGCGCGCCACCGATCGAGACCATCGCCGCTGCGGAGACCGCGCCGTCGACGCCGACGTCGCCGGCGGTGCCGCCCGCGCCGGGTACGTAGGGCGCGATGCTGCCGTCGAACGAGTCGGTCACGAGTGGCGTCGACGCGGCGTACCCCTCGCACGTGCACAGCGCGTGCTGGAACGTGCGGACCACGACCGTGCCGGTACGCACCTCGTCGGGGCTGCCGTCGCCGTCGCCGACCGTGATGCCGTCGCCGACGAGGATCGGCGGGCCGGTGCCCGTGCAGTACGCCGGCTCGTCGCCGGATCCCGACGACGCGACGATGTCGCGCGCCGCGCAGCTCGCGAGCAGTCCGGCGACGAGGACGCCGCGGGCGATCACCGCAGCGCCGGTCGCGCGACCGACGAGCCGCGAGCGCCGACGGTGCGCGATCACGGCAGCTCCACGCGCCACGCCGCGCGCGTGTCCGAGGACCCGCGAGCGTGCGATCACGGCAGCTCCGCGCGCCGGGCCTTCGCGCGTGGCGCGAGCGGCGAGGTCGGGTGGTGCGCGAGGAAGTCATCGAGTGCCGCGCGCTCCGCGGCCGAATCGTGACTCGCGCGCGCCGCCTCGGCGATGCCCCAGCGCGCGTCCTCGGCGAGCGCACCGGAGGGCGCGAGCGCGAGTGCGCGGCGGAACCGCCTGGCCGCGCCCTTCGGGTCGCGCAGGTGCTCGAGGTGCAGCGAGGCAGAGGCGACGAGCGCGCTCTGTGCAGCCAGGCTGCGCGGGGCGCGCTGCACGACACGTGCGTACAGCGCATCCGAGGCGCGCCACTGTTTGGCCGCGCGCTTCGCGTTCGCCTCGCCGAGCAGGTCGGCGGCCTGCTCCTCGGCGGCTGCGCCGCGACGCTTCGCCGTTGTGGCGGCGGAATCGCGTCGCTTCGGAGACGTTGGCTCGGCCTCGCGCCGGTTCGGTGGCACGGCCGCGTCTGCGCTGCCCGCGTCGTCGGCGTCGTCCGCGTCGCCCGCGCCGCCTGGCCCGGTCACCTCGCTCGCGCCGGTGCCACCGGCGCCGCCGCGTACGCTCGCGTCGGGCTGGGCATCGGGTATTAGCGCTGCGATCTCCTGCGAACCGTCTCGGGTGGCGCGCCACGCGACCAGGGCGATCACGACCGCGACCACCAGGGCGCCACCGAGCATCGCGAGCTTCGCGCCGGACGCCGCGCCGCCGACCCGCGCGCCGTGTGCCGCGCCCGTACCGGCGCCGTTGCCGGCCGTGTGATGGCCACCATCGCCGCCCCCGTTGCCATCGCCACCACCACCGGGACCGAACCCGGCACCGGAGAGTGCGGCGTCGACGATCGCGTCGGCGTGCGCCGCCTGGATCGGCTGCGCCGGT
>DAIRFU010000882.1:0-2466 GCA_036794935.1 Kofleriaceae bacterium
TCGAGATGGCCGCCGGGCTGTTCCACGGTCCGCCGACCGCGGTCGGCACCGTGACGAGCGGTGGCACCGAGTCGATCCTGTGCGCGGTCGCCGCGTACCGCGATCGCGCGCGGCGCAAGAAGCCATGGATCCTGTGGCCCGAGCTCGTCGTCCCGACGACGATCCACCCCGCGTTCGACAAGGCCGCGCACTACTTCGGCGTCAAGCTCGTCAAGGTGCCGGTCGGCCCCGACTACCGCGCCGACGTGCGCGCGATGGCGAAGGCGATCGGCTGGCGAACGATCGGCATCTGCGCCTCGGCGCCGCAGTACGCGCACGGCGTCGTCGATCCGATCGAGGAGCTCGCCGCGCTCGCGCACAAGAAGGGCCTGCCGATGCACGTCGATGCGTGCGTCGGCGGCTTCATCCTGCCGTGGCTCGAGCGGCTCGGCCGGCCGGTGCCGCGCTGGGACTTCCGCAACGCGGGCGTGACGTCGATCAGCGCCGACCTCCACAAGTACGGCTACGCGGGCAAGGGCGCGTCGACGCTGGTGTGGCGGTCGATCGACGACATGCGCCACCAGATCTTCGTGGCGACCGACTTCCCCGGCGGCATCTACGCGTCACCGACGCTGCTCGGCACGCGACCGGGTGGTCCGATCGCGGCCGCGTGGGCGACGCTGCAGTCGTTCGGCGTCGCTGGCTATCTCGCGCTCGCCAAGCAGGCGGCGGACACGGCCGATCGGCTGCGCGCCGGCATCGTCGCGATCCCCGGGCTCGTGCTGGTCGGCAAGAGCGACTCGACGATCGTCAGCTACGCCGCGATCGGGATGAACGTGTACGCGCTCGCGGATCGGCTTGAGGCGCGCGGCTGGACCATCGATCGCCAGCAGCGGCCGGCGTCGATCCACCTGACGGTCACCGCGAACCACGCACCGGTCGTCGACGACTACCTGCGCGATCTGCGCGCCGCCGTCGACGAGGTCCGCGCGAACCCGAAGCTCGCGAAGAGCGGCAGCGCGCCGATGTACGGGATGGCCGCGAAGATGCCGGTGCGCCGGCTCGTCGCGGGAAGCGTGCGCAAGGTCATCGCCGACCTCTACGCGCCGGGAGGCCAGTCGTGAAGCGCATCGCGTACGCGCGGATCGCGCAGGAGACGAACGCGCTGTCACCGGTCGAGACCACGCTGCACGACTTCGAGGGCAGCCACTACGTCGAGGGCGAGGCGTTGCTGCGCGCGTCCAGCGAGGGACCGGAGGTGCCCGGCTTCTTCAAGCGTGCCGAGCTGTCCGGGTTCATCGCCGCGGCGCGGGCGCGCAAGGCCGAGGTCGAGCCGGTGCCGATCCTGTCGGCGTGGGCCTCGTCGGGTGGGCCACTCGCGAAGGACTGCTTCGAGACGCTCGAGGACCGCCTCGTCGAGGGCTTGCGCCGCGCCGGCCGGATCGACGGCATGTACCTGTGCCTGCACGGCGCGATGGGCGCGCGCGGGATCACCGATCCGGAGACCCGGCTCGTCCGCGCCGTGCGCTCGGCGATCGGCAACGTGCCGCTCGTCGTCTCGCATGACCTGCACGGCAACGTGACCCGCGAGCGGGTCGATGCGGTCGACGCGCTCGTCGCGTACCAGACGAATCCGCATCGCGATCACGCGCGGATCGGCAAGAAGGCCGGCGCGATCGCGATCGGCACCGTGCTCGGCGAGCTGTCGCCGCGCATGGCGTGGCGGTCACTGCCCATGATCCTCGGCGGCGGCAAGACGATCGACTTCTTGCAGCCCATGCGCGCGGTGTTCCGCCGCATGCGGATCGCCGAAAAGTCCGGCGACGCGCTCGCGGCCTCGACGTTCATGGTGCACCCGTGGAACGACAGCCCGGCGCTCGGCTGGTCGACGCTCGCCGTCACCGACGGAGATGACGCGGCGGCCGACCGGCTCGCCGACGAGCTCGCCGAGATGTGCTGGGAGCGCCGCCACGACCAGCCGCCGCAGTTCCCGGGCGCGAGCGAGGCGATCGCGGCGGCGCGCGCGGCTCGCTGGCGGCGCAAGCTCGGCTGCGTGACGATGTCCGATGCCTCCGACGTCGTGACCGCGGGTGCGGCCGGCGACTCGACGCACCTGTTGCGAGCGCTGCTCGAGGAGGGCGACGGGCTCAAGACCTACGCGGCGGTGCGCGATCCGCGCGCGATCGAGACGCTGTGGCCGCGCGGCGAGGGTGACGTGGTCGCGCTGACGATCGGGGGCACGCTCGATCCCGACAGCTCGCCACCTCTGCCGGTGCGCGGCGCGATCGTCAGCAAGCACGAGCGTCACGGCTTCGGCCGCACCGTCGTGCTCGCGGTCGAGCACGTGCGCATCGTGATCACCGAGGGCCCGTCGATGGTGATGCGGCCATCGTTCTATACCGAGGTCGGTCTCGATCCGTTCCGCGCCGACGTCGTGATGGTGAAGAACTTCTTCCCGTTCCTGATGTTCTTCCTGCCGTACAACCG
>DAIRFU010000883.1:0-2460 GCA_036794935.1 Kofleriaceae bacterium
AGAACTCGGTGAGCCCTGCAAGGTGGGGATAGGAAAGACCATAGTCGAGACCGGAGAGGTACTCCTCGCAAACCGCTCGTGCAACGCCGGTTGCGGCGTGAGCCTGGCCTGCGAGCTCGCCCAGATGTGTGAGGCCCCAGTTGCGCGACGCGATCAGTCCGGCGTGAGCGATGAGTGCCTCCTTGACGTCGGTTGCCCGCTGAGCGACCCAGACCGCGAACACGAATGGCTGGCCCGTCCAATCCTTCCACACCTGACCCAGATCGTAGACGTGCGGATAGCGCTCCTTCTGGCGCGCGCCGAGCACGAGAGCGGCATCGCCAATCACCAGTCGGGCGTCCGAGGCGTTGTCGTTCTCGGGTGTGAGATCGCCGACTTCGGCATCACCCGGCACAAACCGTGGGCGAGAGTGCCACACGTTCTCGAACAGCAGCTCCAGCAACGCCACGCTGGTCATGGAGCTCCTGCTCACTATCACGTCGCGTCCGGCAAGCTCGCTGGCCGGACGACGCGAGAAGAGCATGACACTGCGGACAGGCCCGTCGCAGGAGATCGCCAGATCGGGCAGCAGAAGATATCGTTCCGCGTCGCGCGCGTATTCGACGGCAGACACGACGCTGATATCCAGCTCACCGGCTGCCATCCGTCTATTGAGATCTGTCGGCACGCCACTGACGATCTCGGCTTCGAGCGGGATTATGCCGCGGTCGATGGCGCCGTAAACGGGATAGCAGTTGATGTACGGAATTCGCCCGATCTTCATGCGGCGGCCACGGCGTGCGGCGGGCGCTTGAACACGCGCAGGATATTGTAGAACGAATCGCGCTCGGCCGGTGTCTTCCCCGCTGCACGAACAAGGTCGAGAATGTCGTCGAGGCTCAGCCCCTGGGCGGTGTGAGCGCCCGCCTCGTGGTAGATCTTCTCGCGAACCACCGTACCCTCGAGATCATTGACACCGAAGGACAGTGATGTCTGCGAGAGGAACGGCGTGACCATGATCCAGTGCGTTTTGATGTGGTCGAAGTTGTCGAGAAAGAGTCGCCCGACCGCCAGATTGCGGAGATCATCGAAGCCGGTCGTCGCAGTGCCCTGCCGTCCGAGCTCGATGCCGAGCTCATTGTTGTCCGGATGGTAGGCAAGGGGGATGTAGGCGAGAAAACCGCCGGTCTCGTCCTGAAGAGCGCGCAGCATCGAGAGATGCTCGACACGATCCGCAGTGGTCTCGACGTGTCCATAAAGCATGGTACAGTTGGAGCGAATACCCAGCCTGTGCGCTGTACGGTGGACGTCGATCCAGTCTTCGGCTGCCAGCTTCTTGTCGGCGATCTCCATGCGCACGCCGCGACCGAAGACTTCGGCGCCGCCACCCGGCAGGGTGTCGAGACCAGCTTCCCGCAGGGTGATCAGTACGTCTTCGACGGACATCTTGTCGATGCGCGCAATGTGCGCAATTTCGACCGCTGTCAGCGCCTTGATATGAACCTGCGGATGGCGCTCCTTGAGTCCGCGAAACATCTCGCTGTAGTACTTGACGCCGGCCTTCATGTCGAGCCCGCCGACGATATGGAACTCCTTGGTCAGCCCGTTGTCTGCAGTCTCAGCTTCGGCGTAGACCTCGTCGAGCGAGTAGTGATAGGCGCCGTCTTCCTTGGGCAGGCGCGCGAACGAGCAGAACACGCAAGTCTTGCGCAGGTAGCAGACGTTGGTCGGGTTGATGTGCTGGTTAGCCGCGAAGGTGACGATGTCGCCGTGGCGTCGACGGTTGGCGAAGTCTGCCAGCATTCCGACGGAGAGGAGATCAGGCGTGGTGAAGAGCAGCTCGGCGTCGGCGTCCGTAAGCCGGGCTCCGGAGACCACTTTCACGCCAACGCTCCGCAGCGCGCGATCCCCGATTCGGGCGATGTCGAACGAAACCGCGTGGGTCATACGCTCAGCTCTTGTAGCGCTTGATGGCGAGGGTGGTGTTGTGACCACCGAAGCCGAAGCTGTTGCTGAGGACTGCGTTAACGTCGCGCTCGACCGACTTGTTGGGCGTGTAGTTGAGATCGAGCTCCGGATCGGGATGCTCGTAGTTGATTGTCGGGGGAATGATGCCGTTACCGACAACGAGCGAGCTGATGATAGCCTCGACCGCGCCAGCCGCACCCAGCATGTGCCCCGTGGCCGATTTCGTCGAGCTGACGTTGACGTTCTTCGCGTCTTCGCCGAACACAGCCTTGATTGCCCGCGTCTCGTTGAAATCGTTGGCCGGCGTCGATGTACCGTGCGCGTTGACGTACTGCACATCGGACGGCTGCAGGTGCGCGTCATGCAGTGCGTTGCGCATGGCCAGCTCGGCGCCATCGCCGCTCGGCGCGGTGATGTGGTACGCGTCGCCGCTCATGCCGAAACCGGTCAGCTCGGCAAGGATGTTGGCGCCGCGCGCCTTGGCGAATTCGTATTCCTCGAGCATCAGCATGC
>DAIRFU010000280.1:0-8906 GCA_036794935.1 Kofleriaceae bacterium
CATCGACGTGAAGCTGTCCTCGTTCAAGGGCAAGGTGATTCTGCTGAACTTCTGGGCGACGTGGTGCCCGCCGTGCCGCGAAGAGATCCCGGCGCTCATCGAGCTGCAGCAGCAATACGGCGATCAGCTCGTGATTCCCTGGTCGTTATCGGCGGCGCGCCGCGTGCCGAGCTCGGGCACGATGCTGTACAGCGTCGAACGCTCGATGCCGAGCACGCGGGCGGCAGCAGCTACGTTGCCATCCATTTCGGTCACGACTCGCAACACGTAAGCTCGCCTGAACGCGAGCGTCGCTTCACGCAGCCTGCGCGAGGGCGCAGTGTCAAGCGCGTTTCCGAGGCGATATCTCAGCTGACGTGCGAATAGCTCCGCTTGCTCTCCCGCCAAGGGCAACAACATCCCAGGTCCAGTCCCCTGGAGGTAGATCGCGCCGCGGGCCGGGCGAACGTCGACCGGAGCACATACTGCCCTGCGGATCTCGTTTAACCGGACGCTTCCGAGATCGCAGAAACGATCGTCGTCGAGTGCGCACGCCGTCCTGATCGCCCTCCTTGGACAGCGCTCATGATGATTCCTTGCGAGATCGACATCCGAAGCCCCACGAGGTCCCCTCGTGGAATGCCACATCGCAGGGGTTCGGCGAGCGGCGCTCGCGGCAGCTCGAGGTAACCGATGTTCGCGCGCACCAACTCGACGAGATTTTCGAGAACATCCTCGAGGATTGGTTCGAGTGGTCCGGGCTCGTTCAGATCCAGGAGGCGGCGGTAGTATGCCGCCAGCTCGGCGGCCATGCCCTGCTCTCGTTCCGATCCTCCAACACTCCCTTCGGTCTTCAACATTGCGCTCTTCCCCTCGTGCGCTCCAGCCGTCGGATCGAATCATAGTGCCTGGCTGGTCCCTTGGTCCACGCCGATCGTAGATGCGACCAAGACACTCCAACGCAGGTCGCGTTGCTGGCCCGTGACGTGCCGGCCACATGCACGACCGGTGCAGCGTTTTGCTGCACCCGCCACGGTGGCGGCTCCGTGGCACGCGTCCTGTTATCGCGGTTCGCGATGGACAGCTCCCTGCGCCGAGGGTCGACGCTCGGGCACACTTGTGGGCGGCTGTACGCACCGTGCGTCCATCACTTCGCCTGCGTGCCGCGCGCGAGCAGGTTCTTCGCCTGATAGACGACGCCGCTCCACATGTCGTGCCAGTGCCGGCGCGTGATCTGGGCGAGCAGCGCGTCGCCTTCCTGCGTGCGGCCGAGCGCGATCAGCGCCTGCGCCTTGCGCAGCCGGGGCGTCGGATCCGTCTGGTCGATCACGATCGCCTGTTGCCACAGCGGCAGCGCCTCGGCGACCTTGCCCTGGCGCTCGAACGCGTCGGCGACGGTCGTGTAGCCGCTGCCCGACCACGGGTCGCGCTCGATCGCCGACGACAGCTGGCGCCACGCGCCCGCGCCGTCGCCGACCGCGAGCAACATGTTGCCCGCCTGACGATCGATGTCGGGGTTGCCGGGGTCGATGAGGCGCCAGCGGCGTGCCCACTCGAGCGCACGCGCGACGGCCTGCTCGCGAGCCGCGCCGCTCGACTGCATCGCGAGCTGCTGTGCGACCGTGAGGATCTGGGCCAGCTCGGCGCGCACGGTCGACAGCTCGACGGGCTCGCCGGCAGCGGCTTGCTGGGCGCGCTCGAGCAGCGCGAGCGCATCGGCGATGCGGCCCTGCCCCAGCGCGAGCTGGGCGGCGAGCTGGTAGAGCTCGCGGCTCGGCGACGACTTCAGCTGCGCGTCGACGATCGTCTGCGCGAGCGCGGGCTGGCCGTACTGGATCGCGGTGCGTGCGACGGCGAGCTTGCGCGCGGTACCGCTGCCGGCAAGGACACCGGCGCGCGCGAGCAGCGCCGGGATGTCACCGGGGTGCTCGCTCGCGAGCGGCACGAGCGCCATCACGTGGGCGAAGCTATCCCCGGCGAGCACCCGGTCACGCCACGTCGCGTAGACGAGCTGGTAGCCGGCCGCGCCGCGGCGCGAGGAGGTGAACGCGTAGGAGGCGATCGCGAGCTGCGGCGGCATCGCGGTGAGGTCGAGCTGGCTGACGAGCTGCGCGACCTGGTCGGCAGCGGCGTCGTACGTGCCGTGGTTGTAGAGGGTCTGCGCGGCCTGGGCCCTCGCGAGGTTCGTGTAGTCACCGGTCGCGACGCTGTGCCACGCGCGCTCCACGTCGGCGGCCGTGATGTCATAGGGCTGGGTCGCGACCCACGCACCGACGACGCGCAGCACGAGCGCACGGTTGCCCATCGCGACGAGCTCGTCGATCGCCGCCCGGGTCTGGTGCGCGGCGACCTTCGCCTCGACGGAGCGCAGCGTCCACAGCGCACCGACCAGGCCATCCTGCACCTGGGGCGCGATGCGCGCCGGCCGCGGCGCCTTGCCGTACGCGCGGCCGGCGACGAGGTAGTGCGCGAGCGGCGTGCCGGCGATCGACACCGGCGCGAGTGCCGCCGCGAGCTGCTTGTCGGTCGTCGCCGTCGCGACGCCGCCGCTGGCGAGCGCGAGATCGCCGAGCTCGACGCCGCCGTGCTCGCGCAGCTCGTCGTAGGCGCGGTACAGCGCGGGGCGATCCTGCAGCGCGGCCAGGCTCGCCATCAGCTGGCGCTGCGCGTGGCGCCACGCCGGCGTGCCGGGCTGCTCGCGGTCGACGCGCGCGCGCCAGTAACCCGGTACGCGGGTCGGTAGCTCGACAACGACAGCGGACGCGGTGCTCGGGCCCCAGCTGGTCGCGTCGGCGATCACGTCGGGCGTGAAGCCGACCGCGATCGGTTCGCCGTCGACTCGCGCCGCGGTCGGCCCGCTCGCGTTCCACGTCACGTCGACCAGCTTGGTGCCGTCCGCATCCGTGATCGAGATCAGGCGAGCCTGATCGTCGAACGCGAGCACGAGCACGATCCGCGGCGTGCCGCTCTCGCGCGTGGCGAGCGTGACCTCGTGTGCGCCGCGCGCGCGGACCTCGAACCAGCGCGCGTACTGCGCCGGATCCGCGATCCAGATCGGCAGGTACGCGAGCGACAGCGCGACCGCATCGTCGCCGGCGGCGCGCGTCGCCGACAGGCCGAGCTCGGGGTAGCGGCGCGCGAGCGTCGTGCCATCGAACACGGCGGTCTCGTCGAGTCCGGCGTCCGTCGTGCGGCGCCACGCGAAGCGGCGCGCGGCGTCGACCGCGATCTCGAGACCGTTCCAGCGGTAGATGCCCGGCGGCAGCCGGCGGCGTGCCTCGGCGAGGAGCCGCCGCGCAGCGTCGTCGATCGCCGGCGTGGTGCGCCGCGCCCCGGACCCGGAGCTCGCGCCAGGCGACGGGATCGGGCCGCTCGCGCCCGCGTGCAGCTGCTCGCGCCAGTCGTCGGCGGCATCGCGCACGAGCGCCGGGATGAACGCGGTGACATCGTCGAACGCGGTCTCGTTCGGAGACCGAAGCCGCGCGGGTTGCACCGGCCCGGCGCCGTACCACCGGTAGCTCGCGGCGTGGTAGTTCGCGCGCCGCCGCGCCAGGCGCCGCGGATCGAGGAATCCGCCGCCCCCGCGCTGCATCTCCCAGGTGGAGACCGACGCGCGCTTCGACTCCATCGGGGCTGCGTTGCGTTCGACCGGATCGAAGCCAGCGCGCGGCTCGGCCGTGGCGCCGGCGACGTCGCTGCCGCGTTCGCCAGCCGAGACCGTGGGCTCCTTGTCTTGCGCGTTGACCAGGCCGAGCGTCAGTCGCGTCTGGTCCGCGACGTCGCCACGCCCGCGCAGCCAACCCATGCCGTAGCCGGCACCGATGCCGCTGCCGTGACCGATCGTGCCGAAGCGGCCCAGGCCGACCGTATCGAGGCTCGCAGAGAACCGAGCCTCACTCTCCTCGTTCCAGCCATCGGCATAGCCCGTCGAGTAGAAGATCTGCAGCGGCTCGCGCACGAGCTCGGCATCGTCGGCGACGTCGGACGGGATCGACGCGGGCGACGGCGTCGCGCCCACCGGCAGCTTCGCGGGCATCGCGTACGGCGCCCACGTATCCCCCGCTCCCTTGCGCACGCCGTACCTCGCGTACATTGCATCGTCCTCGAGCACGAGCAGCGAGGTGTGGCGCGACAGCAGGAAGTACTGCTTGCCGAGCGCGACGACCTCCTTGCGGATCTCCTCGTCGCGCTGCTGGCGCAGCTGGAGTTCCGTCGGGCACGTGACCGCGGCGGCGGTGCGGGTCGTCGCCGTCGCGGTGCACGGCGGCACCACGACCGGCTCGTGCTTCGCGAGCAGGCGGGCCGCGATGTGCTGATGTGCCCACAGGCGCGGCAGGAACGCGGCCTCATCACTCGCGCCGGTCGTCAGCTCGATGCGCTGGTGCCACGGTGCACCGCCGCGCGTGCCGGAGAGCTCGAGCGCGGCCGGGATCGCGTCGCTCGCGAGCTTGGCGACCAGCTCGACCTGCTCGCCATCGGCGAGCTGCGGCGAGCGCAGGTACGCGGTCGCCGGCACGAGCTGGCCCGCCGCGTCGACGAGCCGCGCGGTCACGCCGGTCACCCGCGACGTGTGGAGCGCCGCGATCAGGTCGAACGCGCGCCAGCCGAGGTCGTCGGCGAGATCGAACGTGGTCGCGTAGCCGCCTGTGGCCGCGGCGAGCGCGCCGAGCGTCTCGGTGTCGGGGCCGTCCCCGACGCCGATGCCGATGAAGTGCGCCTTGCCGGCGAGCCGTGCGCGCAGCACGTCGAGCTGGCGCGGCCCGCTCGTGATCACGCCGTCGCCGAGGTAGACGATCATCGCGTCGTCGGGATCGACATTGGCGACGAGCGGCAGCGCCGCGGCGAGCGCCTTCTCGATGTCGGTCGCGCCGACGCCGCCCTCGTCCGCGAGCGCCGCGCGCACGACGCGGCGGTCGACGTCGATCACGCGGGTCGGCGCCATCTTCTGGCGCGCCTCGACGTCGAACGTGACGACCGCGACCTTGTCCTGTTCGTCGAGCTCGCGGAGGAAGGCATCGATCAGGTCGGCCTGCGCGCGCAGCTCGAGCGCGCTGCGCGACGCGCTGACGTCGTCGAGGATCACCCACGTGCGCGGGCGGTACTCGCGCGCCGTGCGGTCGAGCGCGGCCGGCGCGCGCACCATCAGGTAGCGGTCGCCGCCCTCGGTGTAGCGGGCGACCGTCGGCTCGCGCCGTGTGTCGCGCACGTGAACGACGAACGAGTCGCCGATCGTCTCGCGGGTCTGGTGATACGTCACGATCGCGTCGTCGCCGCTCCGCTCGACCTCGATGCGATGGCTCGGCGAGGACAGCTCGCAATTCGCGCAGCCCGCGATCCGCGCACGGACCACCATGTCTCCGACCGGTTGATCGACCTCGGGCAGCGGGATCGCGAGCGTGTAGCCGTCGTACAGCTTCGCGAGGCTCTGCGTGTACGCGACCATCAGCCGCTTGTCCTGGTTCGGGGGCAGCGGGTACACGCGCAGGTTCAGCCGGCCGGTGCCGGCGTACTCGAGCAGCGCGGGATCGATCTCGCGGTACACGAGCTGCTCGTAGATGCGGCGCGCGCGCATACGCTCGACGACCGCCGACTCGGTCAGCTTGCCGCCGACGTACATCGCGAGCCGCTGGAGCGCCGCATCGGGTGGGATCGCGAACTTGTAGACGCCCTCGAGCACGCGGCCCTGCGGGTTATGGAACGTCTGGTCGAGCGCGACGCGCGCGACCTGATCCTCGACGACGACGTCGAGGGTGAGCTGCTTCAGCGGCAGCGGATACTCGTCGGCCGATCGATGGCCATGGCGCACGCCCGGATCGCGCGCGAACAGCGTGCCGTGACGCGCCGGCTCGAGGCTACCCTCGGCGCGGCGGCGCGCGGCCTTCGCCCAGCTGACCAGGTGCGAGAGGCGTGGCGCCGGTCCCCGCGTCGGCGGCCGGCCGGGCTCGGCGACCGCCTGCTCGCCGGCATGGACGACGACCGAGCCCTGGTCGGTCGCGAGCTTGACCTCGCCGCGCACGACCGCGGTCAGCGTCCTGGCCGGCTCCGCATCGACGAGGAAGCGCGTGCCGAGCACCTCGATCGTGCCGCGCGCGGTCTCGACGACGAACCTGCCCGGTCCGCGGGCGACGTCGAGCAGCACCTCGCCCTCGACGCGCACGCGGCGCGGGCCGAGCACGGCGAGGTGCGCACCGTCCTTCGCGATGTACGTGGTGCCGTCGGCGAGCGTGTGCGCCCCCGGGCCTGCGGAGCCGCCGCCGGCGACGAACCGCATGACGATCAGCGCCGCGACGGCCGCGGCCGCGAGGCCAACGCCGATCGCGAGCCGCGGGACGCGCACGCGCGTCTTCACGCGCTCGGCGACGCCGTGGCGGGCGATCAGCTCGGTGCGGATCCGCGCGCGCGAGCCAGCGTCGAGCTTCGGCGCTTCGCCGCCGCTCTCGAGGAGCGTGGACACATTCTGCTCGAGGACATCCGAGCGATCGGTACGGCGGGTCATGGCGTTGCCTCCGAGAAGTGCGCCGACAGCGTCGCGAACGTGTCGCGGAACGCGCGCCGCGCGCGGGCGAGGAGAGACTTGGTCGCGTCGACGGAGATACCGAGCTCGCCGGCGAGCGTCTCGAGGCTCTCGCCATCGACGTACTTGCGCGTGAGCGCGGTGCGGTACTGCTCGGGCAGGTTCGCGACCGCCATGTGGACGAGGTCGCGCGTCTCGGCGCGCTCGAGCACCTCACCGGGCAGCGGCCGCTCGGCCATCGCCGCGAACGTCTGCGCGAGCGTGGCGTCGATCCGCTCCCACGTCGCCTGCAGCGCGTCGGCCCGGCGGTGCTCGCGCAGGTGGTCGCGGATCACGTTGCGCGACATCACGGTCAGCCAGCTCGCGACCGAGCCGCGCGCGGGGTCGTACGCGTCACGCCGGGTCAGCGCGAGCGTGAACGTCTCCTGCACGACATCCTCGGCGAGCGTCGCGTCGCGACCGACGCGGTAGAACACGAACGCGTACAGCCCCTCGACGTGCGCGTCGTAGAAGCGACCGATCGCGAGCCGGTCCCCGCCCTGCGCCGCGCGCAGATCGGCGCCGGGTCCGGAGCGGAACATGCGCGCGAGGAGCGCGACGATCACGGAGAGCTCACTCGGGTCATGGTGCTTGCATGTGTCAACGGCCGAGGCCCAGGTGTCGATCCGTTTGACAACGAGTGCACGAGCAACGATTCGAAGGAGTTGGCGGTCGTAGCGCCATGCGGTTTTTGCCCGCCGCACTCGCGATCTCGGCTGCCGTCCACGGCGCGGCGATCGCGTGGGTGAGCACGCGGCCGGCACCAAAGGCCGAGCTGCCACGCCCAGTTACGCTCGCGCCGATCGAGATCGTCCCGGCCGAGCCAGCGCCGACCGAGGTGACGTTGCTCGATGACCACACTGTGGTTGCCGCGGCAGCGGCCGCGTCGCCCGCGCGCCACACCACACCCGGCATGGCGCGGCACGAGATCATCGCGTCGCGCGCGGCCGGCACCGAGACCCGGCCGCCTACCGGCGAGCCGCCGCCGACCGGTACGCCGCCGCCCCGCAGCAAGCTGATGACGATGCGGCACCCCACGATCGAGAACGGACCGTCGGCCGCGTTCTGGGAGAAATTCGCCGCGAATACCAGGCCGCTCCAGCCCAAGGAGATCGCGGGCGAGCAGCGCGCCGCCGAGCTCGCCGAGACCACGGGGCACCTCGGCGACCCGCGCTGGATCGCGAACGCGAGCGCCGCGGAGGTGCTCGCCGAGCGCGGCAAGCTCGTCCAGCAGCGCGCCGAGCAGGCGCACGCCGAGCTGCGCCCCGATGGCGCGGGTACGAAGGCCGAGCACCAGACGTTTCGCGCGCGCTTCAACCCCGACGGCACGATCGCGCACCTCGATGACAAGTCGAACATCCAGCGCAAGGGGATCGGGCTCAGCTTCGACGTCAGCGACGCGATCATGCGCAGCCAGGGCATCGATCCGTACGCGAGCTACAAGCTGAAGGAGCTCGACGAGACCCGCGACGAGCGCGCCGCGATCGGCAAGCGCTACCGCAGGCAGCAGCTCGCACAGTCGAGCACGCTGATGCGGCGAAACCTCGCCCGGCTGTGGGCCCAGACGCGCGATCTGGCGGCGCGCAAGCAGGGCCTGTTCGAGCTGTGGGACGACTGCGCCGAGACCGGCAGCGCCGAGCTCGTCGCCGGCGGCACCGCCGCGCGCGCGTACGCGATCGGCTTCATCCGCAGCAACCTGCCCGCCGGCAGCGCCGATGCGTTTACCGCCGGCGAGCTGGCGCGATTCAACCGCCAGCGCCGGTCGCGCGCCACGTTCGCGCCCTACGACTCGATGTAGGATCGGCGCATGCGCCTCGCCTGCCTCGTCCTGCTGCTCGCCTCGGTCCTGTGGTCCGTGCCTGCCCGTGCCGAGAGCGGCTCGTTCGGGCTCGGTCTCATCCTCGGTCAGCCGACCGGCGTGACCGGGGCGTACCAGCTCAGCGATCACACCGCCCTCGACGCCGCGATCGGCCTGGGCTGGGTCGACGATCGCAACTTCTACCTGCACGTCGAGTTCGACTACTTCCTGCCGGTGCTCGTTCGCGGCAGCTCGGTCGAGCTGTCGCCGTACCTTGGCATCGGCGGCTTCTTCGTGTCCCACGAGGACCCCGCCCTGGGGGCTCGCGCGCCGTTCGGCCTCGCCCTGGACTTCACGACCGCGCCGCTGCAGATCTTCCTCGAGGCCTCGGTCCTGCTGCTCGTCGTGCCGGATATCGACCTCGACATCCGCGGCGCGCTCGGCTTCCGTTACTACTTCTAGGCGCCGTGCTAGACAGGGTGCCATGGGTCCCCAGACCTGGGCTGGGCCGCTGATCGCGGAGCGCTACCGCGTCGGCCCGCAGCTCGGCCGCGGCTCGCAGGGCGAGATCTTCCT